>VMTI01000229.1 GCA_013791675.1 bacterium
CCGGCGGCTGACCATCCATGGCGACATATGCCTTTTGGAAAGGAGGCATATAGATGATTTTATGAAAAAGCTCAAATTAAAAACCGGAAGTTTTCATTTTGCAGAAAACCGGAAGTTTTCACTTTGCGTTGACATATGCGCTCCTAATGAATATAGCTGACATCCGTCAAGGTTTGCCCTGGGTGGAAAGCAATGATATAATCAAAACATGAAAAACATACAGGCCGCATTTTTTGCGTTTATAATTAGTGCGATAGGAATTTGTACGCCGGTATATTCTCAAGAGGGAACTGAAATAAAAATCAACGAACAACAAGAACTTCAAGAGCGATTGAACGAACTTAAAAAGCAAGGTATTGAAATCCACTACCGCAAAGAAACAATAATAAAAGAAGGAGTCAAAGACGAGAGGGGCTATCTGAAGCATCTGCTTTCTGAATTAGAGTCAGCATTAAAGAAAGGCAAAAATACAGCAAAGATAAACAGAGTGGAAGGCAATCTCGTTGAGATAGACAAGGGAGCAATCCACAAAGTTATAGACCGGGATGTTTATGTTGTTCGTGACTCGTCGGGAAAATACAAAGGCAAAGTAGAAATAGGAGCGATTGCGGATGCTGTATCTATTGGCGAAAGTTACGAAGTTGATAATTGTAACTTATTGGAATCGAATGATAACGCATTTTTTAAAGGAAATCGAAAACTAATGGAAATAGGTGTTTGGGGTGGCAGCTCGGCGTTTGATACTAATAGAAGATATCAGGGCTTGGGTTTAAATTTCCAATATAATTTGAGAGGCGGCAATAGTTGGGAATTTTTACTTGTTCAACTTAATTGTAACAGAAGTATGAGCGAGGATAGTATACAAAGAGATAGTTCAAGTCAAATAACCTGTCCTTTCGGATTTAAAAAATATTTTAATTACCCAGGAAAGGTTGCTCTGCATATAGGGATTGGCGGGAGTTTGTTTAAAGGAAATTACGAATATGCAAATGGTTTGTATTATGTTTCTTCTGTCAGAAAAGGAATTATACCGTATATATCTACAGGGGTTAAGTTTTTTGCATCTTCATCGGCTAATATTGAATTGGGAATTAAGTATTTTCATGGTCCGGATGTTGACTTGAAAGGCAAGTATTTTTTAGAAAGGCCAGTATTAGCAAATTTACTAGTTGCAATGGCCTGGTGAAATTAAATAAAAATTAGTGATATGAATTAATCACAATTGCCTTTTTTGCAACTTTCAAGACCTGACCCCTTTTGCTACAATATCACTATGAAAAAAATCATTTTATTTTGTGCGGGTTTTATGATGATGGCCTCGTCCGCTTCGGGCGCTGTGTGCCGTGTTCTGACGGTGGAGGGCGTGATAAACCCTGTTATAGCCGAATATATTCAGGACGGCCTTACGGGAAATGATTTTGATATCGCCGTGATCGCTTTGAACACCCCCGGCGGACTCATGGAGTCCATGCAGGACATTGTCAAAGAAATGATGAATTGTCCCAAACCCGTCGGCGTGTGGGTCGGCCCCTCCGGCGCGCGCTCGGCCTCGGCGGGAGTTTTTATAACCGTTGCCGCGGATTTTTCGGCCATGGCTCCGGCCACCAACATAGGCGCGGCTCATCCCGTGCAGCTTGCGCCCGGCGGCGAAGGAAAAACCAGCCCCGATATGACAAAGAAAATAGTGAATGACGCCGTCGCCTATATACAGGGCATAGCCAAAGAAAGGGGCAGGCCTCTTCAATGGGTGAAGGACGCCGTCGTGGAGAGCGTTTCAATAGACGCGGAGCTTGCGCGCGAAAAGGGAATCATTGATTTTATTGCGCCGGACATTACGACGCTGATGGATAAGATTAACGGCAAAGAAATAAAAAAAGGCGGGAAAACTCTGAAGATTGACACATCAGCCGTTATAATAAAATACAAAAATCTTTCAGCCGCCAAAAATTTTCTTCACATGATAGCCAATCCCAATATTGCTTTTATTCTGATGATGATAGGGGTGTGGGGTCTGATACACGAGGCATCCTCGCCCGGAATAGGTTTCGGCGCCGCTATCGGTTCAATATCTCTGCTGCTCGCTTTTTTCGCGATGAGGGTAATGCCCATAAATATGGTCGGGCTTCTTTTTATCATTCTCGGCTTTGTGCTTTTTTTTCTTGAAATTTTCACGCCCGCTTTCGGCGTGCTGACAGCGGGGGGGCTCGCGTCTTTTATATTCGGAGGTATGATGCTGATTGATAAAACCAAAATGAACATCGGAGTTTCGCTTTCAACGATTCTTCCGACAGCCGTTTTCCTTTTTCTTTTTATGACTTTTATTGTGCGGTCGATTATAAAGAGCCAGAAAAGCAAAGCATCCACGGGCGAAGAGGGAATGCTCGGCGCGCGGGGCGCGGCCCTTGAGGACATGGACGGCAGCGGAACGGTTTTTGTGCACGGCGAGATATGGACCGCGCGTTGTGACGAAAAAATAAAAAAAGGCGAAGCCGTGGTCGTTAAGGCTATGGATGGCATCGTACTGACGGTGGTTAAAAACAAAGAGAGGCAAGGCCTTTAGCTTGGTGAACACGGGGTATCTTTAACCTGAATTATTCGTAATGAGAACATTTTTAATAAAAAGGGATTTGATATGAAGTCATTGGACATTGATTTTTTAAATTGTCAGACAATCCCCGTTGAAATGGGAGGATTGCTCCAAAAGCTCGGTGAGTATAAGGGCAGGCAGGATTTGTTCCGGCGTCAGACGCCTCAAATTTTAGATACTCTTAAACAAACGGCTATTATTGAAAGCACGGAGGCTTCAAACAGGATAGAAGGCGTGACCGTTCCTTCAAAACGTTTTAAGGAGCTTATGGCGCATCCGTCAAATCCGAAAAACCGCTCGGAAGCGGAAATCCTTGGTTATCGGCAGGCTCTGTCAAAGATTCACGCGAAACCTGAATCATTTTCTATTGATGAAAAAACTATTTTAGGTTTGCACAGTCAAATTTATTCACGCACGGACATCCCGTCCGGCCAGTGGAAAAAACGGGATAATACCATTGAGGAGCGTCTTTCTGATGGCCGCTGGATTACAAGATTTGTGCCGGTTTCGGCCCGTGAGACGCCAGGTTATATGAAAGAGTTTTGTATACGTTTTAACCGCCTCCGCAAGGAAGGCCTCATCGCCTCAACCGGTACCGGCCGCGGGGCGCTCTGGGAGAAACGTGGTAACGCACACAATAAACGTGGTAATAAACGTGGTAATAAAGGTGTTAGGAAAATTTGAATACCCGAGTAAGGCGTAATTTTGATTTTAAGACGGGGAAGTTGTACAATAAAAGAATTTGGTATAATAAGGAGAATAGAAAGTGGCAGAACAGGACATAATAAACGCGAGAAAAGAGCATTTGAAGTGGCTGAAAGAAAATTCCATAGAGCTGTATCCCGTCAAGAGCGGCAAATCGGAGAATATCGCGGAAATAAAAGAGAAGTTTGAAAAATCCGGTGAATCTTTTGACGCGTCGGTTTCGGGGCGCGTCACAGCGGTGCGCCTTATGGGCAAAGCCGCGTTCGCGGAAATCTTTTCCGGCGGAAACAAAATACAGATATACATAAAAAGGGACGATGTGCCCGACGATTTTAATATTTTCAAGAAAACGGATATAGGCGATTTCGCCAATGTCAGCGGTTTTGTGTTTAAGACAAAAATGGGTGAGACGACCATACACGTTAAAAAATTCACTTTTCTCTGCAAGTCCGCCAGGCCGCTCCCCGAAAAATGGCACGGCCTCAAAGACGAAGAACAGATACTCCGTAAGCGTTATCTTGACATACTCACAAACGAACATTCCAGAAACAATTTTGTATCGCGCAGCCGCATTATTTCGGGTATAAGGAAATTCCTTGACGGCAGGGGATATATGGAGGTGGAAACGCCCATACTCCACGGAATTGCCGGAGGCGCCGATGCCGAGCCGTTCAAAACTCATCACAACGCGCTTGACCTGGAACTTAATCTCAGAATAGCTCCCGAACTTTTTCTAAAAAGGCTTCTCGTCGCGGGCATTGACAGGGTGTATGAGCTGGGGCGCAATTTCAGGAACGAGGGCATTTCCACGAGGCACAATCCTGAATTCACCATGCTTGAAATTTACGAGGCGTATTCGGACTGCCAGGGTATGATGGCGCTCTGCGAGGAGTTGATAAAAGACGCCGCTTCGCGCGCTTTACCCGGTGAAGAGCCCGCCATTAACATAGAAAAACCCTTTTTGAGAATACCCGTATTTGAGGCGCTGAAAGAAAAAACGGGAATCAACTTTGAGGGAAATCTTGAGAGGGGATTTCTTGCCGAAACCGCTGTGAAGCTGCGCATTGAATTTGAAAAAGACGCGTCGGCGGCGAAGATATTTGAGAATATTTCGGAAGGCATTCTCCTTGACGGCGTTATGGAGCCGGTTTTTCTGCATGATTTTCCGGAGGAGTTTTCGCCCCTGGCAAAACCCAAGCCCGCGACGAGCACAGCCGACAGGTTTGAGCTTTATATGAACGGCATGGAAATAGCCAACGCTTATTCGGAGCTGAATGATCCCGTCAAGCAGAGAGAGCATTTCATGCTGCAGGTTGAGCATTCCCCGCACAAGGATATAGACGAGGATTTTCTTGAGGCGCTTGAATACGGAATGCCTCCCGCGGGGGGGCTCGGGATAGGAATAGACCGGCTTGTGATGATACTGATAAAAAGCACGTCCATTAAAGACGTCATCATATTTCCGCAGCTTAAAAAGAAGTGACACTACAATTTGAAATAGCGCTCCGTTATCTTTTTTCCAGGCGTAAAGAAGTGTTTCTGCTTCTTTCATCAATCATATCGGTGACGGGAATCGCCATAGGCGCCGCGGCTCTTCTGATAACTCTTTCCGTCATGAACGGCTTTCACACGGATTTAAAAAACAAGTTTTTATCCACATCCAGCGCTGTGACCATTCTTTTTCCGCAAATGTTTTCCGGCGTGGAAAGGGAAGCTGTTTCCGCTCAACTTATGACAATCAAAGGCGTGACGGCCGTCGCGCCGTATCTGCTGAACCAGGCGGTGTTTACAAAAAGAAGCCGCTCTCAGGGCGTGGCGGTAAAAGGCGTGGACACGAAACTTCAGAAAAATGTGTCCACCCTTGAAAAGCAGATAACAAAAGGAAATTACTCTCTGAAAAAAGACGATATATTTATCGGCTCGGAGCTGGCTTCAAGCTACGGCCTTGATACCGGAGACAGCGTTTTTCTCACCGTTCCGCCGCGTGACGTGTCGTCTTTTTCCGGCGGCCGCGTGAAGGAGCTTAAGATTTCCGGCGTGTTTACATCAGGCATGTGGGAATACGATATGAATCTTGTGTACATAGATATTGACGTGATGCGTGACCTTTACGGTATGCCGGATGAGGCGACAGGAATGGAAATAGCCGTGGAAAATTCAGACCGTGCGGGCGAGACGGCCTCAAGAATACGTGAGGCTCTGCCCGTCAGGCTATGGGTGCGGACGTGGAAGGAAACCAACCGCACGCTTTTCGCGGCGCTTGAGCTTGAGAAAAAAACTATGTTCATAATACTGAGCCTCATCGTGATGGTGGCGATTTTCAACATAATATCCAGCCTGCTGCTTCAGACGATAGAGAAGGTGCGGGACATAGGCGTGCTCAAAGCTCTCGGAGCTGACAGCTGTTTTATTGTGAAAATTTTTGTGTATCAGGGAATTTTAAGCGGCGCCGCGGGGCTGGCTCTCGGCAACTTGATCGCCGTGACGGCTTGTCTATTGCTCAAAAAATATGAGTTCATCCAGATTCCCGCCTCCGTCTATTACATGAACAAACTCCCTGTGATAATGACTTTTTCGGATTTTGCTTTGGTAAACTCCATCAGTATAGTTTTGATTTTTCTGGCTTCATATATTCCGTCACGGCTTGCGGGCAGGCTTTCTCCGGCGGTGATACTGCGTTATGAGTGATATTCTCGTCTTTGAAGGCGCGGGGAAAATTTATTCCCCAGGCACGGAGCTTGAGGTGCGCGCTTTGAAGGATGTTTCTTTTGCCCTCACGAAAGGCTCTTTCACATATCTTCTGGGGCCTTCCGGCTCCGGTAAAACGACGCTTCTTAATCTCGCGGGACTTCTGGATTCTCCCACGTCGGGAAAGGTGCTGATTTCGGGGCGTGACACATCCGTTATGCCGGAAAAGGAGAAGTCTCGCCTCAGAAACGCGTCGGTCGGTTTTGTTTTTCAGCAGCCGACTTTTCTACCTGAATTCACGGCGGCGGAAAACGTGATGTTCCCGGCTTTGATTTCGGGCGCCGCTAAAAGCGCTGTTTACGAAAAAGCGAAACTTCTTTTTGATATGATGGGGCTTTCACTCCGTGCGGAACATTATCCGTCCCAACTTTCGGGCGGGGAACTTCAGAGATTCGCGATTCTACGGGCGCTGATGAACGACCCCGAAATACTTTTGTGCGATGAGCCCACAGGGCAGCTTGACGAGGAAAACGCGTCCCTCGTGATGAGTGAGCTGATGAAATTTCTTGAGCGAAGCGACGCGGCGCTGCTTTTTGTCACCCATAACCGTGACCTTGCCGCCGCCTCAAAGCGCCGCGTCCTGCATCTCCGCAACGGCCTCTTAACTGTGGCGGGCAATGACATTTGAAAACCTGTAAAAATTGCGTTGAATATAAAAATTGCAGGGATTCCGTATCCTCTTGGATTTTTTTCATTATAGGCATTATCGCCACCATAGCGATTCGTATTGTCATAGTGCTGATGCCTGTATATCCCGTCTACGGAAAACTCGCGTGGTATATCGGCGTGGGCGGTTTTTTTCTGTTTTTTCTTTACAAATTCAAAGTGAGCAATAACAGAGCCGAATTAATCAAACGCAGTGACCTGGTCGGTAAAATCCGCGACAAAAAAGAACTTTCTCACGAAGATTACAGTTTGATAAACGGAATTCTGTGCAGTCTCAGCTCTAAAAAAGAGAGGATAAACTTTTTTTTCATATTCGGATTATCGGCGCTGGCGCTGATAATAGCGCTTTATATTGATTTTCTGCGTTAAAAATTCAGGCCTTAGACAGCGCTATTTTTCTGTCATTCATTAATGCCCGCATCTTTATATCCGCAATGTCTCAGGTTTGTCCGGCACATTTCTTTATGAGTCCAAAATTTGCTAAAATAAAATCGTGAGAAAAAATTGTCGTGCTGCTCATTATCTAAATGTGAAATGTCTCCCCCCTGTGGACAGGCAACGCTAACTACGTATGGATACAGCATCTTATTTATTATCCTGCCCCGATAGAAATAGAAGGAATCGGTTATGAAATTAAGTGAATTGAAATTGCTTATATCCGAGGGTGAAGGCCTGGCGGTTGAGTTTAAGGAAAAATATACGCCTAAGATTGATAGGGATATAGCTGCATTTGCAAATAGCAAGGGCGGATTCATTATCCTTGGCGTAGATGATAGCGGAAAGGTGCGCGGCGAGACGTTGACAAATCGGATGAAAGCAGAAATTATGTCGCTTGCCAGAAATTGTGAGCCGAATATAACAATCCCTAAAATATCACAGGTTGATAAAATGGTGGTGATCGAAGTTCCGGGCGGCGACGAAAAACCATACAATTGTTCTTCCGGATATTTTCGCAGGCTGGATGCGGTTACACAGAAAATGACATCCAAAGAAGTCCGTATATTATTCAGGAATACGGATACAATATCCTATGAAGAACGGATTTGTAAAAATATAAATTGGAGCGATATATCAAAAGATAAGATTAAACTTTTTTTCAAAGAAGCTGGTATAATCGTCGGTAAAGTAAGCCCGCAGGAGGCGCTTATAAGCCTCAATCTTGCGACAAAAAGCGGAATTAAAAACGCAGGGGCGCTTTTCTTCGCCCGTGAACCCCGACGGCATATTGTTCAATGCGAAACCATTCTTGTCTCCTTCAAGGGAACAAACCGTGTTGATATCATAGATCGCAAAGATGTTCAGGATGACCTCTGGACTCAGTATCAGGAAGCGATGGTTTTTTTGAAAAGGCATTTGAGTGTCAGGACAGAAATCAAGGGCATGGAGCGAAAGGATAGTTACGAGATTCCGCTTGAAGCTTTGCGGGAAGCGGTGGCGAATGCCATTATTCATCGTGATTACAGCATCCGTGGAACAAGCATTATGATTGAGGTTCACGAGGATAGTGTTATTATCAAAAATCCGGGCGGGTTTCCCGAAGGTATGAGTAAGGACAAGCTCGGCGCTCTTTCGGTAAGGAGAAATGAACTGATAGCCGATATATTTGCCCGTATGCACAGGGTTGAACGCATGGGCTCCGGATTCAAGCGTATTCGGGAGAATATGGAAGCAGAGGGACTTCCTTTTCCGAAGATTACAAGTGATGAGTTTTTTTTCATTGAATTTGAACGGCCCGTAAAAAAACAGGCAAGTAACCCAAAAACTATCCAAAAAAACTACCCAGGAAAACTACCCAGAAAAGGTGGTATAAAAGGTGGTATAAAAGGTGGTATAAAAGGTGGTATAAAAGGTGGTCAAGTTGGTGGTGTGA
>VMTI01000230.1 GCA_013791675.1 bacterium
CAGCTTATGTTTTCGGCACTCTTACCGGTGTATTTTATCTGTCTAATATCTACGGCGCCGTCAATTCCGCTCAAAACGCGAATCTGCTGATGCGCGTAAACTCCCTCGATAAACTCCGTAAGGAAGCGCAGATAGAGTTGCTGTTTAAATTTTAAAAAAACTTATTTTTTCTTGACAGCCAGGCCTTTGAGATTCACCACGTTCAGATTCATCACATATGCGCCCGGAAGCATGAGCGCCGCATAAGGACAGCCGGCCGTCTGCTGCACTGCTCCGCTGAAAGACGAAGATGCTGACCACTTCAAATCTATTACGGCATCAGCGCCCATCTCGCGCTGAGCTTTCTGAACAAGTTCTTTGTTGAGTTTTTTCTCAAGAGTTTTATACACGCCCGCCATATCGCCCGCGCAGGGAGCGCACTCAATAGAACTGACCTCAACAAAACCCAGCGGCTGGTAAGGATATGAAAGGTCGCCCTTCACTATGAACGGTTCTTCGGGGGCGGTAGAAATAAACAGCGTTTTATTTGAAGGCAACCGCGCTATTCCATACGATGTGCAGGCGCTCAAAAATACCAGCGTTCCGGCACCAAAAAACATTACGATTTTTCTCATTGATTACTCCTCTGAGTCTTTTCTGACTCTGTCACCCACAACAATTATTGGGCCTGATGAACCAAACTCAACCGGCATACAGCACCCGCCGCCTTTTCTCAAACGGCAATTTGAATAGCCTTCAAAAACTTCTTTTACCGTTATTGCGCCTTTCCTGCGGTTATCTTTACTGTAAACCGCAAAAACGTCACCCTCCATAACTCCTTCGTCGAGGCCGAGACTTATTATCACAGTATCGCTCTGCCATGACCGGTTTGCATAAACAAGCATAACATAGCTTTCGGAGAAATCCCTGTCGGAGGCGCTATAGGATTTTCCTTCAATCTTCACTTCTTTGCCGGTCAGCCTGCTTGAAATTTTGCCGGCCAACTCGGAACATGTATCAAGCATATAATTATCATTCTCTATTAACGCTTTATCCGCTACTTCTATTTGCCCGGTCTCAACGTCAACCACACGCACATTGACAAGAATTCCGAAAGAAAAACGGCTGACACCGCCCATCATCATCTTTTTTGCAGCAAGCAGTTTCCCAAGCTCCGCGGCCTGTCCCGCGTCAACCATGCCCATGGACTGGAATTTTTGTTCCTTGATTACCTTATCTATCTCGCTTCTTTCTATCATCACGAACTCGCCTGTATTAAGCATGTCTGTTTTTATTAAATCGGCTATGCTTTTTGCCCGGTCGGAATCCGCATTATCGGAAGAAAAATTCATAACGGCAACACTGATTTTGTCAGCAGAGAATACCGCGGAAGAACAGAAAAAAGCCATAGCGGCAAACAACGCGCAAAGATATTTAATTTTCATAGTCTAAAAGCATTTTATTTAATTTTTTTAAAAAAAGCAAAATCACGCGCTTATTCAAAAGGCCGGCGTTCTTCCAGCGCTTCTTTCAGCGTGTGGGGATTAACGTAAATTATTTCTGAACCCTCGGAGAGGCCGTGAGCCGGATGGCTTATTTTGACATCTCCGAAACGCCGCTTAATTTCATTGTATATGTATCTTGATGTGGCGATACCCTTTCTGTTGAGATTTGTCGCCAGTATCACTTCTTTCACGGCGCCCGTTTCCAGCCTTTTAAAAAGAGAATCTATATTCAGGTTTTCCGGAAGAATTTTATTGAGCGGGTCTATTCTGCCCCCGAGTATGTGGTACATTCCGTTAAAGCCGGCTTCTTCCACGGACGTCACATCCATAACTTCCTCGACGACGCAAATAAGAGAAGAATCCCTTTTACCATCGCCGCATATATCGCAAATTTCTTCTGTTGAATAATTGCCGCAAACGGAGCATATTTTGATAGACCCTTCCGCGTCGCCCAGCTCGTTAAGAAGTTTTTTTCTGGCTTCGGATGGAAGTTTTATAAAGTCCGAGGCTAATTTAGCCGCGTATTTCGGGGTGACCGACGGAAGCGTGTAAAAAGCCTCTTTCAGCCTTTCCAGGCAAAAATAAAAACTACTCATCCTCCCGGCCTTCCAGATCACCGCCGACCAGTCCGTGCAGTTTCGCTATAATGGGCTCTTCTATTTCAAGCTGCTTGGCTTCTGTCATTTTTTCCTCGTGAGAAACAGGCTCCTGATTTTCGTCCATAACAATGGTCACATCGATGCTCATTCCTTTATAACCGTTGGCGGCGAGAACCTTTTCCATTACTTCACTGTTTGCGAGGAGCCGTTTTGCCTGCACTTCGTTTTTGCCGGAAAAACGGCAAAAAAGTTTTCTGCCGGTAACGCTTACCTCATCGGCAATATCAAATATCTTTCCGGCGGAGCCGCATTCTTTTTTAAGCAGCGCCACCAAAGCGGCGGAAGGATCCTGCGGGGGCCCCTGCCCGGGAGTGGCGGGAGCCGCCTCACCGGCGGAAGAAATCTGCCGGGCTTTTTCATTTTTTACATTGGGCAGAGGATGAGAAATTTTCGCGCCGGGGGCTTCAGATTCCGGAGCATCAACGCCAACGCCCGCCAATTCTATGGCTTGATCTATGGGTATAAAATCCGAGGTTATTTTGTAAAAAGCCAGCTCCAGCAGAATTTTAGGATACTCCGACCATTTCATTTTCTGCTCCGCCGAGCACAGACTCTCAAGCATCCAGTAAACACGGTCAGAACTTTCAAAACCTTCAGAGGGGATGCCGCTTAAAACTTTTGCCAGCACCCTTCGCAGCGCCGTTATAACCTGCCTTGTAAACTGCTGCAGGCTGAAACCCTTGCTGTAAATCTCGTCTATAATATCGAAGGCGGCCTTTGTGTCGTAGGCGGCTATGGCGGAAAGAGTTTCCCTGATTTTCGCGCTTTCCACAAGTCCGAGAATAAACTCCACGTCTTCTTTTTCTATTTTTTTGCCGGACGCTGATGAAATGACCTGTTCCAGAATGCTTTCGGCGTCCCTTACGGAACCTCCGGCCTCATCGCATATGGCATCCAGCGCGTCGTCCGACACCGGCGCTTTTTCGCTGTCGCATATTTTTTTAAGAACATTTTTTACGTCTTCGGAATTTACGAGAACAAACTTAAAGTGCTGACATCTTGAAAGAATGGTCACGGGAAGTTTTTCCGGCTCCGTCGTGGCAAGAACAAAAATAATATAGGGCGGCGGCTCTTCCAGCGTCTTAAGAAACGCGTTAAAAGCGTCTTTTGTTATCTGATGAGCCTCGTCAATCACATAAACTTTGTAGCGGGATGACGACGGGGCGAAAGCGGCGTTCTCACGCAGTTGCCTCATGTCGTCAATGCCTCTGTTGGATGCGGCGTCAATCTCTATGATGTCCATTGAATTCCCCGCCTGAATCGCTTTGCATGAAACGCATTTATTACAGGGTTCGGCGGATGGATATTCCGCGCAGTTAACGGCCTTCGCAAGAATACGCGCGGCGGTGGTTTTACCAACGCCCCGGGGGCCTGAAAAAACATAAGCGTGGGCGAGTTTGTCTTTAAGTATGGCGTTTCCCAGCGTCACCGTCACCTGGCTCTGACCTATGACTTCTGAAAATTTCGCCGGCCGGTATTTTCTTGCAATGACTAAATGAGACATGGTTTATTCTAATTTAATTGAAAAACGATGTCAAAACTCATTTTTCAATTTTCGCATTTCGGGAGGCATGCGCGAGGGCTTCATGTCTCTGCCCACGCACACGAGCAAAGTGCTACCTTTAACCACGGGGCGAAGCGACACTTTTTCCTTTATTTCATAAAACAGTTCTACTGATGCTCCGGTTAATTTACCGGCTTTTACATCAACCACAATTGTTTCGCCGTAACAGGCGGGGCTTATGTAATCTATTTCCGCGCGCCGCACGACAAAAAGAATACCACGCTCCATAAGTTCGCTTATATCGGCGCCGGATGAGCGCAGAAACTCCGTGCGGGCGCGTTCAAAATAAGTGAGATAGTTCGCGTAATAGACAACCCCGCCGCAGTCTGTGTCCTGATAATAAATTTTAATTTCCATAAATACTCCCCAAAGTATAAAAAATACCCCGCGAAATTACAAACCCGCGGTAAAGCCGACCCCCGCCCACCTGCCGGGGGCCTGAACGCCCGGAAAAGCGTCAAATTTTCTGTTAAACAAATTA
>VMTI01000132.1 GCA_013791675.1 bacterium
ACCGCAGCGATGTGCGAGTTTGACGAGCGAAAGCGAGGAAAGGCGAGCACCGCGAGGGGCGGCCTGCGAGAAATTTCCGTTAGGAAATTTACTTGTAGGCGAATCCTATACCGCCCAAAGATTTTTTTGAGCGTGAGAAAAAAGAGGGGAAATATTCCATGGAGAGTAAGTGCCGCAGGTTATAGAAAATTTGATTAAACTTCAGGCGAAAGACAGCGAGCTGGATTCTCTCGCGGTGCGCCACGCGGCGATTCCCGTAGAGATAGATAATATACAGAATGAGGCTGCGGTTCTAAACGTTGAACTGAAAGAAAAAGAAAACGTATACAAAAATAAGGCTGTGGCACAGCAGAATCTTGAAAATGATATCCGTAAACTTGAGGAAGAAATAAAAAAATCTCAGTCCGAGCTTTATGCGGTAAAGACGAATGAACTGTACGCGACAGTTCTTGAGGGAATTAAAGATAAAAAGAATAAAGTGTCGGATACAGAGACAGCGCTTTTGAAATTAATGGATGAAGTGATGGCGGAAAAAAAATCGCTCGCTGAATTAAAAGAAAGTGCGGCAAAAAAAACATCAGGCGGAGATTCTCGCTGCCGGGAACTAAATTCGGAAAAAGACGCATTGGCGGCCGCAATTACCCAAAAAAAAGTTTTGCGGGATGAAGACGCGGAGAACATGCGTTCTGACAGCGCTTTGGCGAAAGCTCTGGAAAAATATGAAAGAATAAGAAAATCAAAAGGCGGCGTAGCCATAGTTAAAGTCAGTGATGGCAATGTGTGCGTCGGTTGCAATATAGCTTTGACAAAACAGCAGATTATAGATATCTCTTCGTCGGATATTGTGCTTTGCGAGAATTGCGGCCGTATATTATTCGCGGATGAAAAACAGAGAAATTCTTAAATTTCTCGCAGAAAAACAGAGTTTCCCGCAGCTTTACAAAAAGTATAAAACGCTGGACAAAAGCGTTGTTAAAAAACTTTTGATGGATGCGGCCGAAAATTTCGCGCGCTCAGGAGCGCATAAAGCCGTGACAAATGAAATCCTCTCAGGCGGTAGCCCCGCGTTAAAGGTTTCCGGAATTATTGAATGTTTCGTTGACGGCGCGGCACAGCCTAATCCCGGTCAGGCGGGGGCCGGCGCGGTTTTTTACAGGGATTCTACAAAAATAGCTGAAATATCCGAATATTTAGGAGAAAAAACAAACAATCAGGCAGAGTATTCAGCGCTGATTATAGCTCTTGATAAGGCGTTGAAAATAAAAGAGAAATTTTCTTCTTTGCTCATTTATTCCGATTCGCTTCTTATGGTAAATCAAACGAACGGCTTGTGGAGAGTGAAAGACGCAGGGATAGCCGTTCTCATTGCGGAAGTCAAAAAGAAAATAGAAAATATAAAATCAAAAAAAAACGCGATTGTGTCGCTAAAACATATAGCCCGCGAACAAAACAAGACAGCGGACGCTCTTTCTGTTCTTGCAATTAAAAGCAAAAACTGATAGCATAAATCTTATGTTTGTCTAATCTTGAGGGGTCAGGTCTTGCCATTAGAGATTGCGAAGCAATCTCAATGACTGAGTCCCGGAAATCTTTCAGATTTCTCGGGGACATTTGACATAGTCAAACGGGCGAACTTTAAATGTATGCTGTCAAATGTCAAGACCTGACCCCCTTAATAGGAGATATAATAAATGTTGTCAAGTAAAAAGTTAGGGGTTTTTAATAAAACCTCCTCTCTTGCCTATCGGCAAGGAAGGTGTTACAATAATATTCGGGGGACAAGGCAGCTCCGTATTATCCCTGACGGGAATTGTGGCATTGACCACGTTATGAGGTATAACCTCAATGGAGTGCCTGTCTCCCGTATTTTCAAGATTACATCGCATAGCAGCAGATTTCTCCAAACCGGCAATAGCTTTTTCAGAATTCCATGGTTCATTATTATGAAGAATGGTATAGGCGAGGAGAGCGAGCTTTCTGGCAACAGCGCCGCCGGCGGCTTTTTTGGATTTACCTCTTTCCCGCAAATGGTCGTAAAAATCTCTGATGACAGGATTAAAGAGACGTGCGGCCGCGGAAGCTACGAGGAAAGTCATTTTGAGAGATTTATTACCTTTGATGGTCATTTTGAAGCGGGCTTTTATTTCGCCGGATTCCCATACGACGGGATAGAGACCGATGTAGCCGATAAATTTTTCCGGTGTTTCAAATCTTTTAATATCGCCGACTTCGGCAATGATGGTTGCTACAGAAACGGGTCCGAGTCCGGGGATGGAGTTGAGACAATGATCAGGGAAAGTAGAGTCGAGCGCGGAGACAATATTCTCGTCGAGAGTTTTGATTTGCGCAAGCAGCTGAATGAGCCGTTGGGCAGTCCACTTGATAACGAGAGAAGTCCCCTCCGGCAGGGTTTTGACAGGAGCAGTCTCGGCGAGTTTGATGAGGCTGGCGGCAAATTTAGGCCCGACTTTATGTCTAAAGGCGACAGAGAGATTGCCGAGTTTGGTTTTTCCCATTCTGATGATTTCGTCGGGGGAAGATACCATGGAAAAAGCGACAAGCATTTTCATGGAGATTTTTGTACCAAGAAGAAGTTTGTACCCGTGGAAATGAATACGGATGAGACGCCGAAGGCGGTTTTTGAATTTGGTGGTCTCTTCCTGGAAAGACCTTCTGATGCGGGTAAGTTCTTTGAGTGCCTCCTGCCCGGGCAAATCAGGAAGGGCGGGCTTGGGGGTTATCTGCGCGAGATAGAGAGCAATCATGTGAGCGTCAAGTTTATCGGTTTTGTAAACCTTAAGATGCATTTTCTTAAACTGCTTGACGGCAAAAGGATTGATGACATGGACTTCGATTTTACGGGGACGGGCGGAATAAAGGGCAGAAGCAAGGTTTTTGTGGAAATTGGAAGTGGACTCCATTCCGGCGACAATTTTTGCTCTTGCTCCGAGC
>VMTI01000114.1 GCA_013791675.1 bacterium
AAAGCCGGACACAGGGTTGAAAGATTGAAGGCTCTCGGAAATGCAATCGTGCCGCAGGTGGCAATAGAAATTATGCGAGGAATTAAAGCGGCAGACCAAGGGAGGTTATTTTGACAGAATCAGATAAACTAATTCACGGCGGAGGGTTTAGGATACGCTCCTGTCGCCAGCTATGCCGGGCGAGCCTTCAATGCCTTACCCCGAAACGCCGGTGTAGCGTCCGCGGGAAGTGTATGTCGGTGAGGCTGAAGATATTTAAGCTGAGGAAGAAGGAGAACAAATGAGATTTAACAGACACAAATTCAACGCCATAAGAACGGAGCGCGACGGCATAAAATTTGGAAGTAAAAAAGAAGCCAAGTATTATTCAGATTTGAAATTAAGAAAGTCGTCGGGAGAAGTTATATTTTTTCTGCGACAAGTCCCGATAGACCTTCCGGGGAATGTCAAATATCGAGTTGACTTCGTTGAGTTTCACGCAGACGGCACGGTGCATTTTATAGAAGTCAAGGGATTGGATGTGCCTATGGGAAAACTTAAGCGCAAACAGACGGAAGCATTATACCCGATAACGATTGAGGTTGTATGAAAGTACTTGACAGGATTATGCTGAACTGTTATAAGGGATTATGGCTATTGATAAAAGAAAGAAACCCGTCAAATCGGCGCGCGAACTTGAAAATAGGTTCATCGCCTACTTCGAGGAATGCACCACCAATAAAAAACACGCCCTGATATCAGGACTGGCCCTCGCGGCCGGCGTCAGCTCTACCACCATACGATCATGGCGCGACAAAAATACAAATAAGTATCACGAAATTATAACATGGGCTTACGCCTTCGTGGAAAATGGATATGAGAAGCATATGTCTGAAGACCCCGGGCGGGCCGGCGGAGACATCTTTGCTCTCAAAAACATGGGCTGGAAAGACAAGAAAGAATTCGAAGGCAACTTCACATTCGCGGACATGGTCAAGGCCGCAACAAAGAAAAAAGAGTGAATGGAAATAAATGATTCATCCTGGATTATAAACAAGTATAAAAAAGACCCCATAAGATTTTTAATCGACGTCCTTGACGTTGAGGAAGAATACGTCTGGGACAAAATGCGAGAAACCGCCAGATCCGTCTTAAACAACAAATACACGGCAGTAAAGGCCGGCCATTCCGTCAGTAAAACTTATCTCGCCTCACGCCTCGCCTTATGGTTCTTATATTGTTTCGGCCCCAAGGCCACCGTTATAACCACTGCGCCCAGTCAACCGCAGGTAGAGGAAGTGCTATGGCGCGAAATCCGCGACGCCCACACAAACGCCAAAATACCGCTCGGCGGCCACATGACGAAAACAAAGCTCGAGCTCGCGGAAAAATGGTTCGCCTATGGCTTTGCGACAAAGAGCGATACGGTGACGCAGCAGGCCACGCGCTTCCAGGGCTTCCATAACGAAAATATACTCATCATCTTTGACGAAGCCGCCGGAATACTATCCCCCATATGGGGAGCCTCAAACGGCCTTATGACAGCCGGAAACTGCCATTTCCTCGCGGTAGGCAACCCAACATCATGCGACGGAGAATTCGTGGAGTGCTTCAAAGACGCCAAATTTAACAAAATAACGATATCCGTCATGGACACCCCGAACTTTAAGGCCGGAAAAGAAATAATCCCCGGACTGTCGGGTCAGGAATTTGAGATGGAAATAGCAAATAAATTCGGCAGAGATTCAAACGTATATAAAGCCCGCGTCCTTGGAGAAATACCCACCGAAGATGTGGATTCCATTATTTCAATATCGGACTTTGAGAACGCATACAAGCATTCAATAACACAGACAGAAGGCGTCCGGCGCTTTGTAGTGGGCGACCCTGCCGATGGCGGAGATGAATCCGTATTCTATTATATGGAAGACACCGACATAAAAGACGCCCTTATATTCCAAAAGAAAAATCCGATGGTTACCGCGGGAATGATAAATATATTCATGGAAAAGCACGAAGTCAACACCTACGCCGGCGACTGTATCGGAATTGGCACAGGAGTAAACGCGGCCCTTGCCGATATGGGGCGGGTTGTCATAGATATTGACAGCCGGCACGGTAAGCCCCACGGCGTCCCCGATATTTATTATAACCTCCGCGCCCAAATATGGATTGAGGCCGGAGAGGCCTTCTCAATGGGTGACATATTCCTGACATGGAAGGACGACATCCTGCGAGAGCAATTAACCACCGTTAAACAGACAATGCGCTCCGGCCGCATACTTATAGAGCCGAAGGACGCTTTGCGCACCAAATTAGGCCGTTCCCCCGATCGTGGGGACACTTATGTCATGGGACTATTCGCCCGCCAGTATGTAAAACCGGACAACCATGTAAAGAGCGACAAAAAATATAAAGAATGGAAGAAAAAGTGGGGGCCGGATAACCACGGCTCTGCGATGGCCTGTTAGATTATAATAAGTAAATAAATAAGTCGTGCCCGTAATAACCACCGACCTATAAACAGTGTAGCATTTTCCGAAAGCTTGTCAAGTACTTTACTCTAAATTTTCCCCGAAATTCACTGCGCTATATTTTTCCCTATTGACAAGTTTTATCGCATATGTTAAAGAAAAACAAGAATAGTATTTAATACTATTCTATAAAGTAAGGGGGTTATATGCGGTATGAACCAGTGAAGTGTGATAAAATATGAGCACCTACGACACCAGACAGCGACAGTTAAAGTCATTTTGGAAAGAGGGCAAAGAAGGAAATGACGGATGGCGCACAAAGGCCAAAGAAAACAAATCCTTTTATAAGGGAATTCAATGGGAAAAAACAGATGTGGATATCCTCGACGCCGAACACCGACCTCACCTAACATTCAACCATATATTCCCCACAGTTAATCTTATTTCAGGCATACAACGCCAGAACAAACAGGACATAAAAGTATTCCCCAAGAAAGGTGGAATGAAAGAGCTCGCCGATGTGCTCACCGCGGCCGCAAAGAACGTCACCGACGAATCAAACGGCGAATACCTCACCTCAATGGCCTTCTTTGACGGCCTCGTAACCGCCAAGGGTTGGCTCGGCCTTGACATAACCTACGACGACGAGCCGGTAAACGGTGAAATAGTAATGGAGAGATACTCCCCGTTCAGTATAATTGAAGACCCTAACTGTGAGAACTATGACCTCAATACCAGCAAATACATAATCCGTACCTTCTGGTGGGACAAAGAGGCTATCCGGCTCGCATACCCGAAAGTCAAAGAACTTAACATCGGGCTTGACGCCATAGCGCAGAGCGAACCTGACGACGTGCAGACGATATCCTTCGAAACCGACACCTATCAGGACGCTACGGACGACGAAACAAAAAACCCCAATAAAATACGATACAAAATCCGAAAATACTTCTGGCGCACCTATGAGCGCCGAAGTTTCCTAATCAACAAAGCGTCGCTTGAAGTCCAGCTCATAAATAAAAGCAGAATGGACGAGGTGGCGGCGATTATGAAATCGAAACTCGGCTCCGGCTGGACTATTCAGGAAAGGATTATACCGATACTTCATAGAACCACAATGGTCGGCGAACTCGAGCTCGAACACGAAGATAACCCCTACGGCGAAGAAATAAGCGCCTATCCTATAAAGAGATTTTGCCCGTATTGGATAGATGGCGACCCCCTGGGGGCTGTTGACAACCTAAAGGATCCGCAGCGCGAGCTCAATAAGCGGTATTCACAGCTTCTGCACCACCTCAACCATTCCGCGAACTCCGGCTTTATCGGCCCCGAAGGCTGGGAAGTAGAAACCAAAGAGGAAGTAGCAGCCTTCGCGTCAAAGCCCGGAGCCAACATCCATTACAAGCTCAACAAAAAGCCGGAGCGTATCGTGCCTACGACACTATCGTCCGGACATCTTGCGGCCTCACAATACGGCGCCGCCAACATCAAAATTATATCCGGCGTCAATGCCGACTTGCGCGCGGAAGATACATCACGATCGGATTCCGGCATAGCCATGCAGGAACGCAAAGCGCAGGGTGCTCTGGTTTCGGAAATCATATTCGACAATTTCCGCTATACCCAGCAGATGTTTAATGAAACGCTCGTAGACTTTATAAGGAAAAGCGGGTCATTAACGGATATCGAAATAAAAGATATCGCAATCAATGCCGGAGTGCCGGAATTTGATATAGAATTGCTCAAGCACAGAGCCGCGGGGAAATATGGCATTAAGGTATCGCAGAGCCAGCACTCGCCGACCACAAGATTGTCGAACTTCTCAATGCTCTTGGAAGCGGCCAAGGCCGGCATGCCAATACCAATGGACGTGTTGCTTGAAATGAGCGATATACCGAATAAGAAAGAAATCATAGCAAGAATACAACAGCAACAGCAGGAAGAAAAACAGCGCGAGGATATCAAAATCCAATCGCAGGCAAACGCTATGAACGCCAAAGCCGCCCAAGCGCAGAATCAGGGTGGCCCGCAACCGGGCGGACAATCTCCGGGGGCTTGATGAACATGCTAAAGCATGGTAGGGTAACTTGCACCCAAAGCAAGGAAGGAGGCCGAAATGGCTGATGGAACAGATGGATTAAAAGATGATGGGAAGGGAAGAACACCCGAAGATGTGAGAAAAGAGCTTTTTGAAAAGCTGGCGGAAACTGGTTATAGAGTAGAGGACGATGAAAGGTTCAAAGGCCTCATCGCTGATAATCAGAAAGAGCGTAATGCTCGCCATTCAGCAGACGAAGAACTCGCGCGTTTAAGGGAGGAGAATGGAATGTTATCAGAAGAACTTGCGGGCAAAAAAAACCCGAACTCCGGGGGAACACTGGAGGGAAAATCTGACGATGAGTTATTGACCGTCGGAGCCGTAAAAAATCTTCTGAAACAGGCAAGTGAGCAGACAGAGGAATATGACAAGAAACAGCGTCAGGCGGAATTTACCCGTAAAATGCGGGATTCCGAGGAAGCTGCGAAAGAAAAGTTTACTGTCGCAAAGGTCGGAGAAGGACTTGATTTTATGTCAGTACTCGAAGGGTGGAAAAGAATTGTTGCTAAAAATCCCGGCTATGCGGCCGTGATAAACAACTCTAAAAACCCCGCCGAGGAAGCATATAAGATAGGACTGACCGACCCCGAAATAGCTCAACGTGTCGCCAACTCCACAAATTCACAACTTCTCGCGAAGATGAAAACAGGTGGCAGCGGTTTTATACCGAAAGGCGGAGTTAAAAGCGGCGGAGCTTTAGAGGATTTAAGCCAAACAGAATTAATGGCTATGGACACCTCTGAACTTGAAAAATCCATACGCGAAGACGAAGCCAACGCCAAATGATTTCATAAAGGAAAAAGGTAAATAAAATGGCAGATACACAATTTTTGACAGGGAATGCCGCGACTATCACAAAATGGTCAGCGATTCTTATGAAGCAGGCGCTCAAGCAGATGTATTTGAGCAAATTTTCAAGCACGAAAGATTCATCCATTTTTCAGGTAAAATCTGAACTCACCAAAGCGAAGGGCGACAAAATCACCTTCGGTCTGCGGATGAAACTCTCCGGTGCCGGCGTTACAGGAGATTCCGACATCGAGACAGCCGAGGAGGCGATGGTATTCTATGACGATCAGGTCGTTGTTGACCTACGTATGAATGCCGTTAAGGCCGCCGGTAAGATGACGTTGCAGAGGACTGCATACAACATCAAAGCGGAAGCCAAAGACGCACTCGCTGACTGGGCTGCTGAAATTCTTGATGAAGACATGGTTTACGCCCTTTCCGGCATTGCCAATGCCGCCGGAACGATTGCCGTCAACGCCCCGAGCACAAACCGTGTGTGGTACGGCGGGCAGACTTCCGCGGGCGTGGTAACAGCAAACCTTGCCTCTGACGCTGCTATAACCAGCTCAACCGACCATTTGTTCGGAACGAAGGTTATATCGCTCATCAAGAGAAAAGCGAAAGCCGCAAGTCCGAAAATCAGACCTGTCATGGTCGACGGAAAAGAAATGTACGTGATACTCATCAGCCCGCTTCAGAACAAATCTCTGCGGGCAGACGCCGACTGGCTGAACGCGCAGCGTAATGCCAACTGGAGAGGGAGCAAGAATCCTATCTTCGATGGCGCTGACGGAGTATGGGACAACGTCGTTGTTCATGAGTACGACCGAATTCTCACAAGAGCTTTGGGCGAATCTTTTGAAGCCGGCGACGTATGTGGTATTGCCACAGCCCGCGCACTTTTCTGCGGAGCACAGGCCGGAGTTATCGGCTGGGCGCAGTATCTGGCGTGGTATGAGAAAATGTTCCAGTACGGCAGAGTGCCTGGCGTAGCCACGGACATGATCTATGGCGTAAAGAAAACAGAGTACAACAGCGAAGACTTCGGAGTCATAGCCGTTGACACTGCAATCGTAGAGGACTAAGGTCTGGGAGGTATAAAACTATGAGCTATTTTAAAGCCTTAGTGATTACTCTCTTATTGTCTGTCGCTGCCTTTGCTGCAGTCGGAGCACCATATGTGAATTACAACTTCACTGTGGTGGACGAGAACGGCGACCCCATAACGGGGGGCTTGAATGCGTATATTTACAACACCTCTGATTCTTCAGTTACGATCAAAGCCGATGGGCAGGGGATTGGCACAAAAACCAATCCTATCTACTTCACGACAAATGGACTTGTTTCCTTCTTCACAAAGGAGACTTCCATAAATGTCATTGTCGTAGATACGCCGACAATAACGAGAACAATGAAATGGTCAAGTATGCCAGTGACAAAGCACAGGATTGTCTTTCCGAAAGCATGGACGACAATTGTGGTTGATGAAGCCATTACTGTATCGGGGACTATTGCAGCCTCCGATGTCACGGCAACCTACGGGGTGGGCGCCGCCACAGGTGTTTTTTCAAGCACACTTGCGGCCGCAACACTAAACACAGGCCAGGGAGCAAACGAGCTCTACGCCATGAGCCAGGACGTGGAATCTACTGACGCAGTAACATTCAGAAATGTTGCGGCGACGTGGGGCGTAACAGGAGCGACCTTCACCTTCACAGGCGCGGGTAACGCGGCCACGATCAACACAGGGCAAGGTGCGAATGAAGTTTACGCTATGAACCAGGACGTCGAGACCACCGATGATGTTACCCACAGAAATGTGACAGCGACATTCGGTGTAACCGCGGCCACCTTAACAGTGGTGACAAGCCTTGACTTCCCTGCCGGCTCTGTAGCGGGAGCTGACTTGGTGAGCGACAGCGTAACTGACACGCAACTGGCCTACAATACCGGACAGGATTTAACGACAGCGAGCGACCCTACGTTCAGGGACGCAACGGTGACTTATGGTATTGATGTTGGAACGGTAGAGGCGTCTGGGGTTATAGACACAGCGTCCACTATTGAGGCCGGCAGCGGTAACATAACAATCGTGAATGCGACCGGAAATCTTGACGGCGAAGTGATTGCCGACAACACCATTGACACTGACAGTGTCGACTGGGGTGCCGGAACCGGGCAGATTGGTTTCCATTCACTGGCGACAATCGCGGTAGTGTTTGATTCCTCAACCATAACCACAACGGATATGGGGAAAATCTACATTTCCACGAAGACATTGCCTGCGTCATTTACATTACCGTATTCGTCAAACACGATTGACAACGGCTGTGTGATGATTAAGAACACCGGCGGGTCAAATATCTATTCAGTCATTCCTTCGGGAACTGATCAGATAGATTTGGCCGGCGCGAGTGTGGCCTACGACGGCATTGACGCGGATAACGACTTCGTTGTCCTATACAATGACGCGGGGGCCGCAGGTGTTGCTGGAAACTGGTATATCCTCGGGAAGAACGGTAGCCAGTAAAGTATTGTGCGGGGAGGTTGCCCTTTGTGTAAAAGCAATGGGTGGCCTCCCCCACGGAGGTAACAATCAATGGCAATAGAAAAATCTGAAATTCTGGCAATAATAAATTCGCGTCTTAACAGGGCTGAAACCGACATAGACGAAGAAATAAGGTCAGTGCTCTATGATATAAGTACCCGCGCCAATTTCATAAATAAGGAAGCGACCGCAGATACCACGGCAAGCACAAACTATTACGCCGTGCCTGCCGACTTCAAGGATATGACCGTCATAAAAGCTGACGACGCCACACCACTTGACAAAATAACATTTGAGAATTTTCAAAAGAAAATAGCGGAAGTTACGGGAACAAGCGAACCGAATGAATACTCAATAAAGAATGATTTTATATGGCTCTACCCGAACCCCGACAAAGTTTATACGCTGACGATGTTTTATTCCATATTCCACCCGAATGACGTGGACACCATAGAATTCGGCGAACTGTTCAGGGAGTGCATTTATCAGGGAGTACTCGCAAAAATATGCGAGAAATACGAGGACTGGACAGCCGTGTCTTCACATATGACATTATACGAAGCTGAAATACAGAAGCGGAAAGACGCCCTTGACGAACCTATGTTCTTTTTGAAGGGCAACAATATATAGGAGGCAATTATGGCATTCACAACTTTTGATACATCAAAACCTGCGGGCACTGACGACCCGTCAGCCGGAGATGATCGCATTCGCGAACTTAAAGCGGCAATACAGGAACGATTAGCGGTAGACCATTACATGCCGGCGAGCGGCACGACTTTTGACAACGCCGATACAGGCGAACACAAGAAAGTAACCCTGCGACAACAGACATCTGCGCCAGTACCCGGAACTGACAAAGGCGCTCTCTACACACTGGAAGCGTCAAGTATCGCCGAACTTCATTTCAAAGATGAGGGAAATTATATAAAGCAACTGACCGTCCGTGACACCGTAAACGCAAAGCAATGCCTGAACATTGAGGCAAAGGATATTGAGAAAGCGGGAACGGCTATTGTTGACGATGTCACAATAGAACAGACGGCAGGGAAACTGAATGTTAAAAATGCTGGAATTTCTGCTACAAAGTTAGCGACCAATGCAGTTACGGCAGATAAGCTCGCCTCCGACGCAGTGGTCAACGCAAGCGTGGCGGCTGGTGCGGCAATCGCATTGTCCAAACTTGCTGCCGGTTCGGCGAGGATTGCGGTTGGCAAATATACAGGCGATGGCGGCTCCGCACATTCTATCACAACTACGGATGGAGCGACCGCGATAGGGTTTCAACCGATATTTTTAGTGATATGGTATCAGAGTTCGGGAGCCGGAGCCGCGATTGTCTTTAAAACCAATCAGGATGGGGCGTATACAAAAATTTCAGGTGGCGATGCACACTACTTAACCGGTATTGTGACATCTCTCGATGCCGACGGTTTTACATTAAATACTTCTGGTTACGCAAACGGTAATGGAATAACCTATACGTTTATAGCGTTTGGAGTTAATGCATAATGCAGTCACACAACTTTAGTATAATGTCGCCGACCGCAGGAAATAGAACGGACATTCCGTCTATCCTCCTGTCAAAGGCATACACCACGGACAGCGAGAATACGATAATCCGCTGGGGGGAAATCCACCGCCTGAAAATGAGACTGCCGGAATTGCTTGACACAAGCGGAGATATAACACAAACACCGGACGCCAACCCCATAATCCATTACCACCGCTTTATAACGGAGGACACCGGAGTGGAATACCTGCTCGTATTTACAAAAAAACACGTATACCGCTGGGTGCCGGCAACCAAAATATACGACGCCGCCGACGTCTTCACCTGCGCCAGCGACTGCGAATATTGGAGCTCCGTCAGCTTCAACAATCAGGTCATACTCACAAACAACGTGGACAAGGTGCAGGTTTGGAGCATAAGCACGAGCTTCGACCCGCTCGACAGCGCCTCCGGCATAGAATATGCGACCGCGACATATCTGACAAAAGCAAAATATGTTTTCACATACGAAAATTACTTATTCCTCGGCTTTACCACAGAGAACGGAACAGTATTTCCGCAGAGGGTGCGTTGGTGCGACCTTGGAGATGAAACCGACTGGAACACAGGGGACGCCGGATCCGCCGAAGTAGGAAAGGGCGACTTCATCACAGGCTTCGGCGCATATCAGGGAAACCTCATAATCTTCAAAGAGCGGAGCTATTATCGAATGTGGCTCGTGGCAAGCACCGATATCTTCAATATGAGCCCGCTTTCACTCAAGGTTGGCTGTCAGTCACCGGACAGCATAATAAACGACGCTTCGGGCGAACTATACTTCTTTGCCTCAAATTACACGTTTAGAGGGCTTTCTGCGGGCGAAATCTCACTTCCCATAGATACAGAGGCAAAAACCATCAATCCCAGCTATATCGGCACAATACGGGGTCAATACATAGCGGAATACGACCAGCTATGGTGGGCAATACCCTATGGCACGGCAACAACCACAAATAACAAGGTTCTGACATATGCCACAGGAAAGTGGGGAACGGTGGACATGGCAATATCGGCTTTCGGGAATTACGCGCGGCAGGCCGTATATTCATGGGACACCCTGCCTTTCGCCACATGGGACACTTGGGCCTGGGATAAGTGGGACACCCGCGAAGCAATGGTCGGATTTGGTATAGACCTCGGCGCCGACTATTCCGGCTACACTTACGCCCTGCATGAGGCGGTGCTTGACAACGGCGCGGCTTACAGCGGATATTTTGTGCTGACGACAGACCTCGCCGATAAGCAAATGCTGGTGATGAATAAGCGCCTACTGCATATTCAGCTATATTTCAAAAAGGGCGCGGCAGGGCAGACCGCCACCGTATACGTAAAAAGCGACAGCCAGCCCGCCTGGCAGAACGCCGGCGATGTTTCACTTGAAGCGACCGCAGATGAAGCAATAATTATAAAAGACCTGCCGATAGATTACCGCGGGAAGACATTCCTGATAAAAGTATCGGGCGCTAACGACTTCCGGTTTCTGGGCTGTATTCTGAAATTCAATTTGAGCGGGGAGAGATAGAATGCGTCTTCCGAAAGATATCATCTTGCCTGACTTCTCAAAAGTCGAAACGCTTGAAGACACAATCAAAGCGCTTAAGCTGACATCTGAATCATTGGACAGTTATATCAAACTGCTCTACGGCGATATGATAAGGGTATCTTCATCAGCTGACGGTGGAGGCACAGTTCAGTCAAATACAATGCGGTCGGCAGAAGGGTCGGGCAGTTCAAGTGTTACATCATGGCAACTGCGTTTGCCCGTTTCCGGCAGAGCGCCGAACTATTTCGGGAATGACGGCACAAAAGTAGCGTCAGCAGCATACCATTGCGTCATTGGATTAAAAGGCGACGGCACGAATACAGTATCGGGGAAAATAAGGTTTAGCGGACAGAATGGAAACCCATACGACGGAACAGTCAGAACCAACGCCACCACAGACTGGGCGTATTGGTATGATTCAGTAACCGTGCCTATAACAGAACTCTACCTTGACGGAGCGGACGGCGGCGCATATCAGTCAGGCGTGATGATTTCTGCCGACGGCGGAACAAATTACTATTATAACGGATTCGCCGAACTAAGGATAAAATTAAATGCTTAAAATCAATCTAACAATATCAACCGAGAAAGACGCCGGACAGGCGAAAGCTCATCTCTCCGACAACGGTATCTCGTGCGAAATTACGATAGAAGAAAATATAGTCTATGTGGAAAACTATACCGATAACGACAGAAATCGGATTATAGAATTATTGAAGGAGTATTTATGAGTGAACAAAAAGAAACAATTTTCCTGACGACAAAGACAGCGCACCTCATTGAGGTATGCAGAAAGCTGAAACTTTCAGAAGACAAAGAAATGAATGCCGGCATATTTCTAAAGTATATGCTTATCGGAATTTCCAGCAGGCAGACATTCGTCCTCGTAGCCCCGAAAGATGACAGCCCCGACAAAATAAACGGATACGCCGTTATAACAATTATGAATAACCTCGAAAATAATCACATATGGATAGATTCAATGTGGACAGACGGAATGGATATCGAATTTATGACAGTTATTGAAGATTTCGCGCGGACACTGGATATAACAAAAATTCACGCTAAAACGAAGAAGAACCTGAAGGGGTTTAAAGAATTATATAGAGTGGTTGAAAAACTGCTATAGGAGGATATTATGGCATTTCCATGGTTAGCGGTAGCAATAGCAGCTTCGGCTTATGCAGGATACAAGGGACAGAAAAGTCTGGCGGACAAAATGAATCAGCCACAGGCGCTCCAAACCCCGGAACAGGAAGCCGCGGCAAAATACCTCTTGGCTTTGCTACAGGGTAATGCTCCCACAATTCCCACGGCAGGCGTCGCGGGAATGACCGGAGTAGAGGGAAGCGCGCAATCAATGCTCGAACAGTATATGGCCGCTCCCACTGGCACAGGATATCAAACAGGACTGTCAGAGCTTGAAAAGACGGTCGCTGGAGAAGCATACGACCCCTACACATCACCTTACTGGCAGGCATTAAGGGAAGGGTCAATGGCTGATGAAGAACAGGCAGTAGGCGGACTTCGCAGAGGCTCACAAATGGGCGGTATGTTTTATTCCGAGCCGTCCGGCCGGACAGAAGCAACACTCCGCTCGCAATATGGCACAGGCAGAATGCAAACGCTCGGCGGATTAGCCGAAACCGAAAGAGGACGGCAACTCGCGGCGATACCACAGCTTATGCAATACTCACAGCAGTCACCGGAACTTTATAAAGCACAAATGGGGATGATGTATGGCGGACTACCCAGAGAGATTGAGCAGAACAAATTAAATGCTCTGTATCAGCAACAGTATGGGCAGACGATGTTACCCATTGAAATAGCGGGAACATTAAAAGGCACTCCGTATTATTCAAGTAATCAGCAGCAGGGGCAAACGCCCTTCGCCTCGGGTATGGGCGCGGCAGGGCAGACCGCCACCATGATAGCGACGCTTAAGCAATTGGGACTGTTCTAAGGAGGAATAATGCCAAATAGAAACATACAGCAAAGCCCGTGGAACCAGAATGTGCAGGCGGTGTCACAATTCCTTGAAACGCTGAACAACCTCAAAAAACAGCAATATGAAGGCGAACTGATGAAGCAATACGCTTCACAGGTCAGTCAGGAAACCGACAAAAAGAAACTGCCCGAAATTATGAAACTCGTTGAGGGCGGAAATCTGACAGGCGCTCTTGAAATGGCTCTCCCTTCAATGGAGGCGCCCGCTATTATGCAACAGAGGCAGGCGCCACAGACAGGCGGCTTTCTTTCACGGCTCGGCAATACCCTCAATCCCGTAGGCCAATATCGCGGCACCGGGCTGACACCAACAGAGGCAACGATAACTGACGCTCGCGCCGGACAGACATCAAAGGCGCTGACACTGATAAGGAACATGCAGGCGCTGTTGGAAAGCCAAACTCCAAAAGCCGAAACAGAAGCGGCGCGCAAAAGACGAATGGCCGTTCAGGATATTGCCACATCACTGCAGAGGGGCTGGTGGAAGAATAAAAAGGGAGAAACGCTTGATGTAACCAGCTCTGACCCGAATATGGTGATATCTGACATGGCAAGGGATTACGGCATTTCGGAAAGTGACCCCAGCGTTGTCGCTATCAAGAAGCAGATTAAAAATATAAAACCCGCACAGGCGAGAAAAGGAAAATGGAACCCGTTTGTCGAAAAGGCAGCGACACCATACGGAATAGAACTGAATAAATCGCAGAAGACAACCTATAAATCGGCAAATGAAATAAAGAAGGCGTTTGCCGAAAATAAAATAACCGCTGTCGAGGCAAAGCAACAGTTGCTGAAATTCGGGTTCAAATAATGGCTCTATCAGCGGATGAATTCTTGGGAATAAAGCCGAAGCGAAAAGCGCAGTCGGCTGACGCATTCCTCGGTATCAAACCGTCCGCAGATGAATTCCTTGGAATACAGGAAGAACAGACCCCCAAACCATACGCCGGACTGACCCCGGAGCAAATCCAAGTGGAAAAGGAACGGCAACGGCAGGCCGGGACAATGCCGCAAACTCCGCAGGAACAATTTATACCCATGCCCGAAGGCGGCCCGCGCCGGGATGTATTCCAGCAACCGCCGCAAATACAACCGCCCATAGCGCAGGCGCCGGGAGCAATACAAATACCGCAGGCAATGCAAATGCCGACACCACAACAGCAGGGAATGCAAATGCCGTCAATGCCCGTGCCTCAACAAATGCAGCCACAGCCCGGACCGCAAATGTTACCAGAGCAAGTGGAGCAATTAAGGCAGTCGGTACAGCCGGGGGAAATGGCAAAGATGATGTGGCAGGGCGCCGTAGAAGGCGGAGCGACCGCGGCTTCCGGTTTTACGGGTATCTACAAAGTGGGCGAACAAATAATCAAGGGCGAAGATTTGCTGACATCGATGCAGACCGCCACAGACGCAATTCAAAAAGGACAAACTCTCGGAGATTTATTAAGAGAGGGATATGAGCCACAAACAAAAAGTGTATTCCAAAACTTTGTCGCTTACGCCGGACGAGATTTGACAGCATGGGCTCTTGATACCATAACCAATCCCAAGGAACTCGCCGAACTTTATTTATGGTCGAAAGGTATAGGGATGATAAGGCGGGCAGGAGTAACCGGAGTAAATGCTATTGCGGAAAAATTCGTGGACAGCCCCGGAGTGCTCGGAAAACTATCCCGCGCGGGATTAGCGGAAAGAAAGCTCGCCGATGTATTGCCGAAATATACCGAAGCCGACGCGGTGGCGATCAGGAAGTTTTTTTACAACGTGGACAATAAATTTGGTAGGGGCGCCGCAGATAGAGTATGGAGAAGTTTATACGAAAAAGGCAAGACATGGGAAAAATCCCGCGTGACGTCGTTAATACAAAAAATAAAGGGCGCTGGCGCAGAAAAGAGAACCGAACTATTGGCAAAGGAAATCTTGGGGCAGGTAAAAAAAGCACCTGTGCAAAGGGTATCAGAGGGAATAACAGGCGGAGAGGTAAAGGCGCGGCTCGGTCAATGGGGTGGCGGTGGAATCGGGAAAATCAAAACACCGAAGGGCGCCTCAACAGCCCTTGAGCAGATTGACGACCTGATAAAAACAAGGGCAAGTTTGCCGACAAAACCAACGGCTGAAATGCCGAACCCTGACGCCGTGCTGAATGACATCACAGGCGCGATAAACAGCGCCGTAAAAGCCGCCGGAGAATACTTCAAAAGCGTGGGAGAAGAAGCATTCAGATATGCGTCCGGCGAAACCTTAAAAAACAAAATTATCGACCTCGTAAAGAAAAACCCCGAACTTAGGGAACATCTTGATATTCAGGTGCTTATGCCCGCCGCAGTATCTCCCGCAGCAAAGCCCGCAGAGGTTAAGCCCGCCATTGTATCAGAAGAAGCGCCCGAAGAAGAATACGTTGCCCCCACCGCCGAACAAGAGGAAACGGCGCGAATACTCGGCACGGCAGAGCTCACAAAAGAGGAAATCGCGCAGGGAAAGCAGGCAAGCGTAGGACGGCTGATATCCAGTATAGCCAAAACCGAACAGCGCGGCAATCCTTCAATATCATTTGCAGACCTCGTACAAGCCGGAAATATAGGAACCATGAAGGCCTATAAAAATTATATCCCCGGGGAAACGAAATTTTCAACATATGCCTACAAATCTATACGCTCCGCCATAAGAGAGGAAATAGCTCGGCAGAAAAACCTTATAACCTATCCACAGTCCGTGCGCCGAAAGCTCAATAGGGTATACAAAGCAATTTTTGAAATTCAACAGGACACCGGAATAGTTGATAGAATACCGCCAACATCGCGCATCGCCGCCAGAACCGGAATGCTAAATAAAGAAATAGATGAATTGCTCTCCACACAATTAACCCGCATGGAAAAACTTGAACAACAGGAAGAAGGGCAGAAAACGACCTATATTGAAACATTACCCGGCACAGAGGCGCGGCAGGTAGAAATAACCGAAATTAAAGACAGGGTTTCTCACCTGACGAAAGGACTATCCGAAAGAGAGCTCCAAATAATTGATTTAAAATATGGACTGACATCCGGCAGTACAATGAATGTGCGCGATATTGCCGATGAATTTAAAATATCAAAAACAAGAGTCGGTCAAATAATAGATATCGCCATAAGCAAGATGAAAGCCCGGGCCGGAATTACAACCGAAGCCACCGACGAACAAATAACAATGCTTTTCGAACATAAAAGGGCGCTAACGGAAACAGTGCAAACTGAACTCACCTTCGGAACTACGAAAAAAAGAGACGCCGGCGCGCTGGAAATGATTAAGAATATGGATCTGAACAAAGAGCGAGAGCAGGTAGTATTAAAGGAAATAAAAATCAAACATATAAAGACCGAGGGCTGGAAAATAACTGACGACAAAAGCGCCGTGAAATTCGTCAATCTTATTCGCCACCCAGGGATAGAACATTTCACAATAATATACACGGACAAGACCGGGAAAATAATTACATACAAAGTATTCTCCAGCGGCGCCGTGGATTATGTGGATGTAAAAGAGCTATACCCGATACTCTCAAGGGATATGAAGGCCGACCCCAATATAGTAAACTTTTGGATAGGACATAACCATCCGTCCGGCAACCCTGAGGCCAGCACCAATGACAGAATTTTAATGAAAGCTCTGACAAAAATACCAAAATTCGCGGGACATATAATCACCGACCATAAGACATACACTTCTATCGGAAAAGACGGCTCCGAGCGTCTGAAACAGCAGACGCAAAAACTCGAAGACTGGAGTGGAGTAGAGAGCAGCATAAAATCAATAAACGATATTGCCAATTCATTTATGGCGCTAACCAATAAAGACGCTAAAATGGCGGTGGCTATACTCACCACAAAACAGCAGAATACAATAGCCGCAGAGCTGATAAACGAAAAAGATTTATCAAAAGAAATGCTTGATAAATTGGAGAAAAAATACGGAGCCTCCAACATAACAATAGTATCGAATTTCAACATAAAAAATCCCGAAAGTGCCGGAATTAAAAAAAGCAAGTGGGTGACTGAATACAACATTTACAACAGAGAGAAAAAGAAAATAACAGCAGAACTGGCCGAGCCCGCGTTCCGCGTAGCGGAAGACGAAAAGGATAATCTCGGTGACTTCTCATATCTTCATACACCGGAAGAAACGGATATCCTGACTCCCACAAACGAGGAAATACAAAGGGAATGGGCTGGAATAACCAGAGAGGCGCTGAATATTTGGAACAAAGAAAGAGAAACAAATTTTTTCTATATGATAGAACATGGCGAAAATCCATTCGGAGTAACAGGTTCGGAAGACCCGTCGTTACCGCCACCACAGAGAGCATGGATAGCCGATGGATTGGGCGGAGAATGGGACGCGTTGCCGGATTTCGTCAAAAAAAAGCTCAACCAGGCAGATATCCGATCCAAAGCATATAAGGCCACACACGCCGATACAGGCGGAACCGACAGATATACCGAGAGCATGGGGATAGATGATTTCAATACCGTGATAGACGCCCTGCATAAAGTGAAACCCATAGGCAAACGCCCGACCGTTGCCGGCCCGGTAGATCATGACTTCATAAACCATTATTTTACATCGCCTGAAGGCCAGAAAGCATTGAGGGATAACAGGGAAGGCGGCATAACAAGCAAAGACGTCAAAGAAGAAATAGCGCGCATGGCAAGAATTATGATACAATGGGATGAGCAGGCCCCTATCATTCAACCCACTGGAAACAGCAAAGTGCCTGTCGCGGTGTACAGACGAACTGTCGAAAACACACAATTCAAGAAAGATAACTCGCCAATGCAGTGGGCTGGCGCAAAAGACCAAATGCTTGGATATATCCTGAACATTCTCGGCCTGCCAAGCGAACTGAATAAAGTGACGGCCGCGGGACTTGAAAAACTATCCCGCTTTGAATATGTCTATGACGTATTCGGGGGCTCGGGTTATATGACACTGCTTGCGCAAGAACTATTCAAGGACGCCGAAACAAACCTCAACGAACTGGACGCCGACATGCAAAAGATATGGGCAACCATAAAAACCAACCCGGAAGGCGTAAAGGCGCGAATAGCCGAATTAAGCACGTGGATCCATATGCCCATGAAAAGTGTTCCTGTAGATTGGTGGAATCATCTCAAAGAGAAATTCGGCAAATATTATTGGGCGACCGATGAACTATGGACAGCCGCAACGATATTAAAAAACAACACAGGGCGTGACACTACAACAAAAATATCTCCAACCAAAGTCCACGAAATATGGAACTCCATAACCCCATACAGCCGGAAACTTAATAAAGCAAATATAGAACAAAGGGACGCCATAGAAATAATAGACGAAGCCCTAAAATTTCCACAGAACAAAGCGGAAAAAACTCTACTTATACTTGACCCTCCATATCTTTGGACATCAGGATACAAGCACGGCGCCAACTTCGAAAGACCCGCCGGATTTATGGAACTGCTCGATAAGCTGGAACAATTAAATAAAAAGGGAATATCCTTTATGTTTTTTAATTCAGAACCGGCGTCAGTATTCCCACGCGTCATATACGACTGGTCGCAATACCTGAAATTCGACGAAATGCAGCGGAGACTAAATGAACTCGCCGAAATGCCCGGTATGACAGTCCTTCGCATGGTGGCCCCGGCTGGCGTAGCCTCGTCTAAATTTGTTCCGAGAAAAGAAATAATCATCACCAACCTTGAAACCGGAGGATATAAAGCAGGAAAGATAAAGAAACTCCCGTGGAGTAAAGTATCGGACTACATTAAGGTCACGAAAATCGGAATTGAACTGATAGGACAAGAAATAAAAGGCGCCCCCATAGAAAACCCCCTTACCACCAAACAAAAGAGAATGATCGCGGTATTGGCGAAAAACACTCCGTTCCAGTGGGAAGGCGATTACACTCACGAATTCCGGCAATTCGCCGAAAGGACAATTGGGAAAAAGCGCCTAACACTGATGACCGAAACCGAAGGCAAAGAACTCATCAGCGCCATTATGAAATACAAGAAAATAAACCGCGAGATAACCAACAGGACGCGAACAATGAATATGTCGCCGGCACTCTTGAAACAACAGATACACTCAATATTTCCCGACAAGCGCCGGATATCCGAACTTAACGACGAACAGCTCAAAATACTGAATGAATCGCTTACCCTATATGAACACACCGAAAGTGTCCCCATGCTTCATCTGATACGATACACTTCGGACTGGCTCGGCACATGGGCGGGCAGACAGAAAAGCCCAGCAGCAATGAACCTATACCACTCATTCAAAAGCCTTGAAGCCAACACAAAAGACGGCAGGGAATGGCGACTGAAACTGATACAGCAATTCAGAGAAGTATTCGAGGGAATGAACGCAAAACAGCGGGAAAAGATATTCAATTTTATGCACCGACCCAAAGGCACGACAATGGCTGAATTTATGGCAGAACGCGAAACCTATGGCCTGACAGACGCGGAAAAGAAAGCGGCCCTGCAGGCCCGCGAGCTATGGAACCGGCTATTCAAAGCCGCCGGCATGAAGGGGGAGAGATATTGGAAAGAATACCAGCCCCTCATCTTCCGCATGCTCAAAGACCCCGATACCGTAATAAAAGAATTCCGTCACCTTCCAAAAAAAGAGGTCGAGATGTTCTTCGAGAAACAGAGAATAGCCGAAGGCGACTTCATACTCGCCGGCGCCGAACAATTGACAGACCCCATAGAACTGTTTGAAATATATTCTGCGGGAGTGGTAAAAAAGAAATACATATGGCCGGCCGCGGCAAACGTGGAGAAATACTTCCCGCTCGTTCCCAAAACCGTGAGAAACGCGATGTCATATATTTTGAATGATTTACTCGGTAAACAACACCCATTAGTAGAACAAATTGACGCCGGACTGCAGCGCGCCGTTCAGGCGGCTATTGACAACAAATTGGGGAGAGCAGTTAAAACCGAAGAAGCCCTCAACTGGCTCGGCTTTACAACCCGCGGGAGAATGATTGACGGAAATATATCGACACTCCGGGACTTGGTATATGCCGACCTGATAGGAACACTCGGATCAGCCATAAAGAATACCACGCAGGAAACACATATAATCGCGGAATATGGCGGAGTAAAATGGAGTCGCGCGGCCTGGCGGAGTAAAACCGCAAAAGGCAGACAGGAAACAGACGAGGCCGATATCTATACCCTCGGCGTTGGCGTTAAATTCAGCAAAGGCAAAGGCGCTATAGGCGAAGCTTCTCAAGTAATGACAACCCTGTTCAGAGCAAAAGACAAAGGCAGTCGCCAGAAGGCATACCTCTGCGGAATAATAACGGCAGAAGACTGGGTGCCTAAATATGAAGCCGGGAAGATAACGGCAGACGAATTGGCGAGCAAACTAAAATTCACATTGAGAACAGACGCTCAATACCAAATAGGAATGATGGTTATACTGGACGACCCAAAAGCGTATACCGAACCGGTTATCAATAACCTGACAAAAAGGGTAAGAGATAAAATACTGAAACTGAAAGAAACCGACCCCATTGCCGCAAAGATATTCTATCTCGGTCACCTTTCCGGCTATTGGGCGCAAGCAATGACACAATACCCATATTACGCCGAAGAAACGGAAGCGCTTTATCGCGGGCCGGCAGGTAAACTGCTGGGGACATTCGGAACATGGCCTCCCCGTTTTGCCGCTATGGTAAACCGGTGGGCTCACGGCGGGGCTGACGGACGCAAGGCATTCATCAGATATATCCTGCAATGGATTTTAATAATAACAGCAGGTTCGACGATGGGTATCAATTTCAAGAAATGGATAGGCCCTGCATCGTGGAGAATAGGGAACGGTTTTGCCACTGTACTTGGTGCCCCCGGTTATCTGGCGTTGGCTATCTCAAGTTATGTAGGCAGTATTATGACCGACAGTAAATGGGATTTAACAAAAGCAAATGATTGGATGTATAAAATGAGAGGAAGTATACGCGCCCCCGGACAAAGGCAAATCAAATCAACTGTCGAAGCCCTAACCACCCCGGGATTAACAGACTGGGAAAGATTAAAGATATTCACGCAAATGCCCCAGACTGAAGAATTTTCAGAGAAGCGCCGGAAGATAAAGCGAGATGTAAAAAAGGCAATAAAAAGTAAATCAACATACCAGGGCGGAACAGTACGAACCGGATCGTCCGGCGAAACCGTGAGAAGCGGAGGAACAGTAAGCACCAGAAGCGGCGGAACCGTGAGGAGATAAAATATGGCACTATGGACAATAACAACCCGCGACACGACTGACTGGCCGTTGAGCAAAAGAGGCGGCTGGTTCACGGGGCAGTGGTTTATATCCGGTTGGTTTTCACCAGACGGTGTAATCGATAAATGGACAAAGACAGTAAAATCTGTTATAAGCTGGGTAGTAAAATAAAGGAGGCGGAATATGGCAGGCATCGACACGACTAACGGATATTTTAGAAAGCCGGCGTACGGCACATCCGGCGAAGCAGAGAAAGCCCTGTTTGACGCAGCTCTCGACCGCGCGGATGCGGAAATAGCATCACTAAAAGCCAGACTTGACGGGGGCGAAATAAGACGCCTGACGACCGCTCAAATACAGGCGATATGTTCCGGCGGAGACGCCACAAAAGTAAGGATATTTTTTAACACCTCCCGGGGAACGGAGGGCACTTTGGAAATGTGGATTGGGTGGTCGCTTGCGAAGCCGCTATAGGAGATATATATGAAAAAAATACTGCTCGGTTTATTTTTATCTGTAGCGATATTATCGGCATGGTCTGACTCATTTTATCAGCCCGTTTACAACGACACTACCACACCGACAACTGTCGATTACCATGTGGCCGGCAGATTCTTCATAGGCCCGTCAACATATACATATGGCGTAGCGATATCATCATGGCAGATACGACTGCAGGACGGCACAATCATAACCTCAACGGCGGCATTCGCAGGAGCGGATAACCTAACATCTGAAATAGCAAGAGCAACCGCAAGAGAGAATGACATAGCAGTATCCACCGGAAATATACAAACGGACTTAGACATCGCAGAGGCGCGGCTTGTTTCCGTGGGAGTGGATACCGGCACGATAAAGGCGGCGCTGAACGCGGAAATTACGGATACCGATACAAACTTCGGGAATGTAGCCATAGATACCACGACATTGGGGACTGACCTTACTACCGAAATATCTGACAGGCAGACAGGTGATAGCGACCTCGGTTATTCTACGGGAGTTATAAGCGGGCAGATAGACAGTTTGCAAACACAAATATCAAATAATGATGACGCGATAGAGGCACTCGGCGTAAGCACAGGCACAATATATGCGGCATTGCAGTCAACAGGTGCGGCTCTCTCCGCGGAGATTACAAGGGCGACCGATAGGGAAAATGATATAGCCGTAGGCACAGGAACAAATAAAACGGCAATAGATTTGAATACATCGGGCGTTGCTGATTTGCGTGTTTCAACGGGCACGAATTATGCGGCGATAAATTCTACGGCGGCGGCATTGACGGCGGAGATAGCAAGGGCGGTTGCGAGAGAAAACAATATAGCGTATTCAACGGGAACAACCTATGCGGCGTTGCAGGCGACATTCACATATTTGAATGAATATAAACTTGGAGTAACAGCGAAAGCCGCGGACAGCGAATTACTTGCCGGCAGGAATTACGACGCTTTTGTTTCTACTATGGGCGATACGATGAGCGGAGATTTAATTATAGAAGGATATGCGAATCCGATGAGCAACAGAAAATCGCTGATGTTAAAAGACAAGTATAGTGGTTTTGGCGGAACAATTACGGTGGACAGTGAGGGATTAAAAGTAATTAGTTCTGGGCAGTTAATACTTTATGGCGAGGATACAGCAGGTTTATATATCACATCTGACGGATGCGTTTTTCTAAAAAATGTGGAATTTGACCCCAATTTAACTCTAAGTATGAACGAAGGAAAAATCACAAACATCTCCACATCCCCCGTAAACAACGGCGACGCCTCAACAAAGGGCTACACGGATTACGCTATAATGAAGGCGACGGACGCAATCGGCGGCGGTTCAGGTGATATGACAAAAGCCGTCTATGATACCGACGCAAATAATGTCGTTGACAATGTTCAAAAGCGATATGTTTATTTCTCAAAAGTGGGAGAACTCTCATCTTTTACCGGAGATAGTTGGGGAAGTGATTTTAGACTTTTGCCGGATACCTACACCCTTACAAAAGCGTATATTATGCAGGGGTCGACAGGAACAACAGATACTATTATACACGTCGGAAATCAGGATAATCTTGAGATAGCGGCGTTCACAATTCCGGTGGGAGCTGATTGCGTAGAATTATCAACGAGCGTGGTTTTTAATAAATGCGATATAATAAATTATCACATAGACGATATAGCAACTCCGACAAACTTAATGGTATGGAACGCCGGATTTGAGGACTCTCAAACAGGCGTAGCGGGTTCATCGTGGACAGAATTAGGAACAGCGGAGAGTATAGGCAGGCAATCAGATTTTGCGCACAAAGGAACTTATTCCTGCCGCTTTGATAATTTAACGACTTCCTATTCTGGCAGGTGGATAGCATATTCCACGGTCACAATAACAGCGACGGAAACCTATACTGTATCGGCTTGGTTCAGGACGAATTACGCCACCACTACTAATATACGATTGTATATTGACCTGTTTGACGCAGGCAATAATCTTGTCGGAACAGTGACAAGCGGAGCGACTAATTTAACAAGCGATAGCACGTGGGGGGGAATTTCAATATCAACGACAGCGGCGAGCAATGTTACGCAGGGAAGATTAAATATAGACGCAAACGAAAGTATAAATAACGATGCCGAAGTATGGATAGACCAATGCCTTGTGGGTATAAATATCCCTGCTATCAGTAATCTTGCTATAACGCTGGAGCTTGAAAAGCAATGAAAAAACTATTTACTCTTTTAGCATTATTTTTTCTTGCCTTATTTTCTATTGCGGCGAGGGCATCTCAATGGAGTAAAGTTAGAAAAGCATACTTAAAAGCTCATCCTGTTTGCGAGGTTTGCGGTAGTAAGAAAAAATTACAGGTTCATCATATAATTCCTTACGCAGAGGATAAGTCGCTGGAGCTTGAGCCGAGCAACCTAATAACGCTTTGCAGTCGGTGTCATTTGATTTTTGGACACTTTGGAAACTACAAAACATATAATCCTTTTGTTCGGGAAGACGCCGAATGGTTTAGAAAAAGAATGAAAAACGCGAAGATTATTGACGGAGATTTAGAAACGTGATTGCCGACGAAATACGGGAACGGTTGGAAAAAATAGAGAAGGCCCTCGAACGCCTCGATATGGGGAATGTTATTTACAAGGAATTGACGGGTCATTATAATCGGCTGAAGGATGATATGAAAAAAGATATCGATGAGATAAAAAAAATACTTGATGGAGGTGATGATGGCGACACTTAAATTGAACGGTTACGCCCCGTGGCTTATGCTGATACTTGTTTTAGCGACAACGGCGGGGGCAATTCTGGTAAAAACCGGGGGCGTAAAAGAACGGATAAACAACAATTCCGCGCGAATATCCGGCAACACGGCTGACATAAAAGAATTGGACAAAATCTTCAATACTACGATAAAGCAAATATCAGAGGACTTGGGAAAGATTAAGCAGGCAGTGGGGGTTAAATGATTTTCAATATCCCGGAATTTTGGTATAGTGTAGCAGGGGCATTGATTGTTGTATACGCAATAAGGAGTTTACTGAAATGACGACAGAACAATGGATGACGATTAAGCATTTCACCTATCGTGAATTTGTATCACCAGATACCGGCGAGGAGAATATGGATTATCGTATGGTTCATTTTCTTGATATTATGAGGCAGATATTAGGCTTTCCGATAGTGATAACCAGCGGGTATAGAACGCCGGAATATAATGCGAAGATTGGCGGAGTGGCGGACAGCGCCCATTTGCGCGGACTGGCGGTTGATATAAAATGCGTGAGCTCATTTACGCGCTGGAAGATAGTAAATTTTGTTATGAATTGGTATAATGGCGTAGAGGTAAGAAGGGCTGGGATTGGCGATACTTTTCTGCATATCGATATAGACAGCAGTTTGCCAAATCCCGTGATGTGGACATATTAAGGAGGATATTATGAAAATTGAAATTGACATGAAGATTGTGAAAGATTTGGTGGCTCACATGAAAGAGCAGCTCGGCACGGCAGAAATGAAAAACAAATTCCTGCAAATCCGTACGGACTGGAAGGCCAATCCCCTGAAAGTCAAAGGATCCATCAAAGACTTCCTCGCGCAAATGCAGATAAAATTCGCTATGGTCGACATCTTCGTCACCACGGTTATGGCCGCCGCCGACAAAGCCTCGGCATTCTTCAAGGGAATAGGGCAAATAGACCCCAAAACAAAGACCGGGGCCGAATGCCTCGAGGCCGGAGCGCTATTCCTGGACAGCGTGGTTAAATTCCCCATGTCCTTCACCGGCCGGCTCCTCGAAATGTTCGACAAGAAAATATTTTACTTCCTGCTCCAACTGTTCTTCTACTTCCACAAAAAGAAGAAAAATGACGGCTATGTGATAGAGATATAACCATGAAAAAGTTTACATATTATCTGGTAGCGATAGCTCTGTTTTCAACACAATGCCACGCATGGTCATGGTTCGGCGCCGAATTCAAGAACGAAATGACCAAGCAGCAGAACAGCACCAACAAGCGCCTATCCGATATTAAGGCCGGAATCAATGATGTTCAGCTTAAGCTCGGAAATATCTCGCTGTCTCTCCAGGCCCAGGCAAACGCCACCGCAAAGGTTCAAGCCGGAATCGACAAGAGCAATACGCAGAGCGCCGGCCGCGATATTATCTCAACAGAGAACAACAGCACAGAACTGATGCTTAAAATCTTTGAGGGCGTCTCGGCCTTGTTTCTCGCAATGTTCGCTTTCATGAAGGCCCGCGTAAATGTGCTCTCGAAACAGAACGAATATCTTACCGAAAGCCGAAAAAAATATCAGGATCGCTTTCTGAAACTGCTTTCCCCGGAATACGAAAAACTCGTAGACAAGGAAAATCCCGAATCGTAGAACGAAAAAAAAGAAAACCCCCGCAACAACCGAAAATCTTTCTCACCCCCCTACCCCCCAGACGCTTTCGCATTCTGTTCTATTATGTGTCAGATTACCGGATTTGTCCAGCCCAACATCAAAATCCAAACATAAATTCCCCGATTTCACTCACAAATCAACAGAAACCCCTCAAATTCGCTGTTTAAGCCACTTTCCCCCATTCAACGAGTAACGAGCCGATACTTTAACCATTATGCGAAATTTAAACCATAAAACCCCCCATAGCTTTTGAAATTAAACCAATGTCAAGACCCCCTCTTTGGCACTGGATGGCATATTATAGGGGTGTACCACGGTTCATCACTCGACCCAGTGCGCCCTATATGGCGAGCCGACACCCCCCTCCCCCCCCTATGCAATGAGCAGAACAACGGCGACCGCGAAAGGACAGCACCAGGATCGCAGCACTACACACAGCACAGCACAGGGCAGGGGCAGGCAATACAGGGTAGAGCCGGTTCGTAATACGCACGAGGTCGAGCACAGAGGCACGAACGACAGCGACGGCAGACACAGACACGCGGGAGAAGGCGAGCACAACAGACAGCAAGCGAAGCAGGGCAGTAGCGATAACGGCGGGGAGAGCGTGAAAATCAAGGCGTCGCAAGGACTTTCAAGCCCAAGTTGTGATAATGTTGATTATGTAAACTTTTAGAGACCGGAGAGCCCACGAAAATGCCGACAGGGCAAGGACTTTCAAGGGCAAATACTACTTAATACCCCTTAATACCCTTTCACGAAGGGTGCACGAACAGGGAAAAGTTTACATAACATATTTTACTTTCCGAAGGACAGAGCCAAAAAAGAGGGCAAATCGTACCCCAACGAACTCCCCGAAGCAGCGGCCGGCGCACCGAAGGGAAAAAGAAAGGCGAGCGAAAGCCGAAAGGCGGGAGCCGGGCGGGAGCCAGCAGTAAACAGCGAGAACAATAGAGATAGAATAAATAAAGAGACAACAACAACAACAAAGAGAAAGAACAGAACAAAGAGAACAGAACAGAACAGAACTAAGAACAGAACAACGCACGCACGCGAAACAAGACGCGCGAAAGACAAGGGGGGCAAGGCTCGGGACAAAGGCTCGAACAAACCCGACTGGACAAGAGGGCAAAAGCAACACATAATACAACAGCAGCGGACGACAGGACGCCGGAAAGAACGAAGCCGAGCGGACAGAAGCGGACGAAAGAGAGGACAAAATGGAAGACAGAAGCGGAACAAAGACAAAAAGCGAAATCAAATGGCTGGAAGAAGCGAAACACAACCGCTACCTAAGCCTGGCGGGAGAAGGGAGACTGCACACGCTGAAGTGGAACGAGGCACGGAAGGAAGGAGACCGCCGGAAGGCGGAAAGCGAGGAAGAAATGATAAACCACGAAACAGACAAAGCGGCGGCGCGCAACACCATCAAAGTCGGCGACACCGTAACCGTAGACCCACAGCTGACCACAGACCCCTACAACCGCAGAGGACAGAGCGGAACGGTAACGCAACTGATGGGCGACAAGGCCACGGTCACCTACGAGAAACCGCACGAGGCCTGCAACGGATACCGCACCAGGGCAGGCTACTACCACACAGACGCCCTGATAAAGCAGGAGCCGGAAGACGAAGGACTGCCGACACCGGAGCAGGACGCGCAAATCGCCAAAGAGCGGAAAGCATACGAAGACACGGAGCGCGAGCCGGAGAGAACCAGAAAAGAACATCTCATCCACCAGTACAACCACGGCGCAATCACGACAGCGGAGCAGAAGGAGCTGGACGCACTGGAAGCGAGGGAAAGAATGGACAAGAATTTCAAAGAGCCGGAGGACACGTTCAACGGCAGGCTGAACAAACACGCAAAACCGAGCGACACACAGACAGAGCGGGTAAAAGCAGCCTACGAAACAGGGCTGGAACACGGCAGGGAAATCGCGGAGGAGGAAGCGGAAGAACAGCGCGACAACGCCACGATAGCCGGATACGAACAGGGCTACGAGGCAGGGCGCAAAAGAAGCGCGATCCGCGGAAACAAAGCGGAAGACGGAGCGGAGCAAGAAGCAGACGGCCTGATAGGAAAGGGAATCACCATCACCGGCCTGGACGAGCTGGGCTGGTGCGAAATCTGGTGGGCAATAGACGCGGCCGTAATCAGCAGACTGGGCACAATGAAGACAGCAACGCACCAGGACGAAGTGGACTGGGCGACAAACGCCGTGAAGCAACTGCAGAACGCCAAAAAGCAGATAGGGAAAATAGCACATCCGATAGGGGCAGAGGACTAAACGCCGAAACCCGGGACAGCAACCGGGTCCGCGGGAAACGGTCAATCCGCGCTGATGAGGCAGACCACAATACCGGCAGCAGGCCGGAAAGAGAGGAAAAGATGAACGCGATCGACGCAAAGACAAAAAAGAAAAGCCGCCCATTCGTGCTGTGGGCAGACTGGAGAGATGCCAGCTCGCTGATGAGAACCCTGTGCCGGCTGACAAACAAGAGACCCCGGTGCTACAGATACATAAACACCGGAGCAGACGACATCGCCGTGATAGTAAGCGACACCCGGCTAACAGAGAAAGAAGCGGACGCCGCATACTCGGCATGGATAAACGGGAAAGGCTAAACGAACCGCCGGACACCGGCAGAGGAGAGGGTAAAATGACACACAAACTAATCATAATCAGCCTGCACGACGCACAAGCGGAATGCACCTGCGGACACTGGCGAATGATAGGAACAGGGGAGCGGAGCAAGAAAGAGATACGAGCGGAATACAGAAAGCACAAAAAAGGAGAAAGCACAATGGAAACAAACAAGACCGAAGTTTTCAAATCAGCAGTAGGCGACAGAAAGGGATGGGCATTTTCAGTAGGCAGGAACTTTGTATCGGCGCTCTACAAGACACAAAAGGAGGCCAAGCAAAAACTGAAAGCCTACTTGGGAACAGGCAAGTTTGACTGGTACGGGACTGCGGAATAAAAAGGAGGAAAGCAAAATGAAGCAATGGAAAATCAACGTGTTCAAGGACTGCATCGTGGAAACGGACGGAGAGAAAACGCGGATAGTATGCGAGCGCCCTAATTACAGAGGGTCGGAGGAAAACTTCGAGAAGGACGGAGCGCTCATCGCGGCCGCGCCGGAACTGCTTGATGCGTGTAAAATGGCAGTAAAAAAACACGGCGAATTTGATTATCTTATGAAGGCAATCGCAAAAACGGAAGGGGGCGAGGATGATTATCATTAAAATTGAAACAGAGAACGCAGCATTTGAAGCGCCGGACAAAGACCACGAGGCCGCGCGGATATTGCGGAAGCTCGCGGACAGGTTAGACCGTCACGATTGGCCTGTATCGCTTTATGATATAAACGGGAACAATGTTGGAACAGTGGAGGAAAAAGAATATGAATAATGAACTCAAATGCACAGACGAAATAGTCAACGGAAGGCAGGCGCTGAAGCGGCATGACGGCCTGGTGGTATTCCCGGACGCTAACGACCCGGAATTGGACGCAATCCGCAAGAGCGCGCCAAAGAAGGCAGTCATACAAGCCGTGGCGATCCGCAGGGCACAACAGATAGCGCATAACTACGCGGAGAAATACGCGCCGGAACTCCTGCCGTATTTCAAGATAACCCCGCTGATAAACAACCGGCGCATGCGGAGATATTTGACAAGCGGAGCGCGATTGAAGCGCGAAAAACTGGACAAACGGGAAAATCTAACACATAATAGGGTGCAATGAAACAAATTGATAGCAGCGGACATCGGAAAGCAACAACCGGCAACGAACAAATTTTAACGTCCGGCTCGACCCAACGGAGGACATCATCACGTCCGCTGCACCCGCGGGCGGCCGGACTAAAAAAGGACAAAATACAATGAAAGAAGAAAAGCCGATACAGGAAAAAATAGTTTACGACATCATGTCCATAATCTGCCCCGCGCGAACAGAGCTGATAAAGATAGCGGCCATGAGGCGCGGCGTATCATGCGCGGACAGACACATGAGGTTTCTGTCAGACCGGGGAATCGTAATAAACGTTAAAAAAGCGAAGAGCGACGACAGCACGGACACATGGGAAGTTGTCGCGCCGTACACGCCCAAGAAGATCGGCCCGAAATATCAGGCGGACTTGGGATTGGTATTATAAGGAGCGCCAAAATGACCAAACCGATAACCCACTGCGGAGAAATAGCAGACGCAATCAAGAAGATATTCCCGGACATCGTAGAATTCCACCAGCTTCGGGAGAGCATACTCATGCGGATAAAGCACAGCGACGGCAAGAAATACACGATAACGATACACCCGGAGCAGAGGATAAGCGCAGCAACCAAAAAGGAAAGAGGGGTAAATGAATAAGCTTTCAACGGAACTCGATAAGCGCTCCCTCGGCATGAGTGGCATAAATATGCTCTTTAAGTGCGGCGAGCAATTCCGTCGCCGTTACATTATGAACGAAATCGTCCCGCCCGGCATAGCCCTCATTATAGGAAGCAGCACCCACAAAAGCATAGAAGTCGACCTCACCGAAAAGAAAGACACAGGCAAGCTGGCACCCGGCGACCTGCTGGCAGAAATAGCGTCCGAGCAGATAAAAGGCGCATGGGATAAGGGCGTGATATTGAACGATGACGAAAAGCTGGCCGGCAAGCGGGCAACACGAAACGACGCCATAAACACAGCCATAGCCATGTCAAACCTTCATCACGAAATCGTGGCCCCAACCATAGAGCCAATAAACTTAGAGGACTATTTCAGCTTCGACATCAGCGGAACGAACTGGAAGCTGGCGGGCACATCCGACATCGAGGAAAAGGTGGCAGGCGGTATCGGACTGCGGGACACGAAGACAGCAGGGAAATCCCCGGGGAAGACAGACGCGGACGACAGCCGGCAGCTCACAATGTATTCGCTCAAAGTATTAAAGCAAACGGGATCCCTGCCGAAGCACATACAGCAGGATTACCTCATCAAAAACAAAACACCGAAATATGTTTCACAGGAAACAGAGCGCACAGCGGGCGACATCAAAACCCTGCTGGTATGCGTGGCGCAGGCGATAAAAGTGATAGAATCAGGGATATTCACGCCATGCAGCACATCAGCATGGTGGTGTGCCCCGGCATATTGCGGATACTTTGGCACGTGTAAATATAGGAGGAGAGGATAATGGTAACAATAAAAACAACGCCGAAAATAGGAAAAGAAATGCTTGCACTTTCAGATAAGTTTAGAAAAAATAGGGCACGGTTGATGAATGCCGAATACACAAGAATAACTAAAGAAGTTTGGGAAGATTGGTCTGTTTCATATAACCATATAGGCAGAAGAATAAGCTCCCTGAAAGGATTACAGCGGGCAGTAGAACAACGCCGAGCCGTGGTCGTTCCGAAGTGGAGCGGATTTAGAAAGCCAAACCCGGCGGCATGGATGATAAACCTAAACGGTGCGATATTGGTGAGATTGTTCGACAGCGGAATGTATATTTACAGGACTATAAAATGGGAATAATTAAAAACTACCTCGCCCGCCGGAAAGCGAAAAAGCTCAAAGCAGAGCAGGTGGCGAAATTTGAGGCAGATTTTATCGCGCACATCATAGCCGAGCGAAAGCTGATACTGTCGAAGCAAAGCGAATTCAGCGCAATGGACAGACAGCTTGTGCTCGACACTTATGATAGGCTGAAGCTGAAGGGTAAAGTAAAGGAGGAAAAAGGGCAATGAAAAAGACAAAAGATGATTTGGTGAGAGAGAAGGAGGCGGACAGGGCAGAAATTGTCCAATTGAAAGAGATGATCCTTACCACAGCCGAAAGGGATTTGAGGTTTCGCAAAGAATTCTCAAAGGTGTTGGACGGCTATATGGAAAGAGTAGAATATGGAATGATGTCCACCCGAATCCCCGAACCGCTCAACTGGGAAGGCATATTTTTCAGGGTTGGTGAACTTCACTCCGACGCAGGCAAGAACAAGCTCATCAAAACCAACAATGCGTTGCGCGAGAAGCTGGCGGAAGCAGAAAGAGAACTGGATGAGATAAACAGGAACAGAACACAGGAGGTAATCAGAAGATGAGCAGAGAAACGACTGACACAAGGGGTTCGAATTATCTCGAACCAGGAATTCACGTAAAGCTGACCATTGACCACGTGGAGAAAGGGCACACGACGGGGAATCATCCGTATTACACTTTCTACTTCGACACACCCACGGGTGGCAAATGGAACAAAAGGTTTATGGTGTGGCTGTGCCCGCCTATCCTTAAGGCGCTCGGGTGCAAGGAGACAAAGCCCGGAGTATTTGACTGGGACACAGACGAAGTGGAAGGAAGGGCAATCGAGGCTGATAGCGTGATTGAAACAGTAAAAGGCAAGGAATACACGACAATCATCAACATCGAGCCCGCGACAGCCGACAGAGAAGCCGGAGATGATGACGAATTCGGCGCGGGCCCAGCTGATCCGCCGGAATTTGACACGCCCGTATAGGGCAAAGGAGAAGAAAAAATGATGTTCGTAACTGAAAGGAAACTGAGGAAAGTAATCGAGGAGACGCTCGGCGTCGAGGGCAGTGGCGAGAAGAAAGTTCTTGGGCTGAAGAAAGAAATCGATGAGAGGGAAAAGCAGATCACATCACTGAAAAAAGACATCGGCGAACTGGAGCTTAAGAAAGGGCTCGAGGAAAAGGAAATCAAGCACCTCGTCAAAATGAGAGAGGAACAGCAGAACATTGAGGCGACGAAGAAGGAACTTGAAATGCAGAGGAAGTATCAGGAAAAAGAAATGGCCATGCAGACAAGGTTTCATAACGACACCATCTCTCTGCTGAAAGAGGGGCACGATAAGTTGCAGGAGGTCTACGGCAAAATCATGGAGAGATTGCCCAACGTCAACATGCACATTAAGAGGAACGAAGAGGTATGAGAGATATATTCCCCGGCGTGCTCGGACAGGCTGGACTCAATGTCTGGAAGAATCCGCTCACAAGAATGATGGAATTGGAAATCCCGGGGAGAAGGGTAGCTGTGTCCGAGACCGACCTGCACCGTTACAGCATGCAGGGAGCATGGGCAGAACAGGCAGTGGCGCTACCACCGTCGTTTGATGGTGCGTACAGTCAAGAGATATTGTCACGAATGATGATGGAGATGACCGGTGTGCCGAGCGATTATGTCGGACGGAGTAAAAGCGTAGAGCCTATAAATACGCTCGAAAAACTGCGGAGAGATTTTGAAAACTGGTGCGGAAATGTATTGAACGAAGAATGAAATCCCCGAAATGGGGAAAGGAGTAAAGTAAAATGGCCGAAGTAAAACAGGAACTGACAAAGAAAGACCAGGCAAGCGCTCTGGTTGACTGGATGAAACCCGCAATGGCGACCGCCCTGCCCCGGCACCTGAACGCCGACCGCATGGTGCGAATCGTGCTCACAGAGATGAGGCGCAACCCCAAACTGGTGACCTGCACAAAGCAGAGCCTGGCCGGATCCGTGATCATGGCCTCACAGCTTGGCCTCGAACCCGGAGTAAACGGGCAGTGCTGGCTCGTGCCCTACGGCAACGAAGCAACATTCATCATCGGGTATCAGGGGCTCATCGAGCTGGCCTACCGCAGCAACATGGTGGAATTCGTAATAGGAGAAGCCGTGTACGAAAATGACGAATTCACTTACTCGCTCGGCACAGAGCAGTTTATCAAGCACGTGCCGGCAGAGGCCGACCGCGGGAAGCTCAAAGCGGCCTACGCCGTAGCCAAAATGAAAGGCGCGAGCATGCCCGTATTCAAAGTGCTGACGAAAGAAGATATCCTCAAAGTAAAGGCATCTTCGCCCGCGGCCAACAGCGCACACAGCCCGTGGAATACGTGGCCGGAAACGATGTGGGTAAAGACAGCCGTCAAAAAGCTGATGAAATTCATCCCGAAATCAGCGGAGATTAACAAGGCGTTGGAAGCGGACGACAGGGTGGACGCGGGAAAACCGCAGCCCTTTAGCGACGTCATCGACCTGCCGGAGGAGAAGGAAGGAAAGGGAATCGAGATAGAGGACGTAAAGTAAATGAGCACGCGTGGCGGCACTGTGATCGGTCGACAAAGTGCATTAGGCAGGGTGCAAATCCCTGCCCGCCACGCATTAAAAGGAAGAAATGAGAAAAACTAAACCCCGCAAACGATATAGCGACTGCGCTCGCTGGCACACCAAAAAGTGGCGCACCATGCCCACGCACCTCAAAGTGCTGTGGCAATACATATGGGAGAACGCCAACTGCGCCGGAATATGGGAGCCCGAGCTCGCCCTCATGGGAATTGAGGCCGGTGGCGTACCCATAAACGAAACAGAAATCAAGAAGGCCTTCGGCGAAGATATCCTCATCCTCCCGCACGGCGAATGGTATATAATAGGATTTATCAAATTCCAATATGGCAAAGAGCTCGAACAGATGAACCCCAAGAGCATGCTCCACGCCGCAGTCCTGGCGGCCGCAAAGGATAAGGGAATAGGCAGGGGCAGGATAATGGGGCTGATGTCAAATCCGATAGCGCCGGAAATCCCCGCGCCGATAGTGGCCCCCTTGCCTGACCCCGGGCCGGCGCCGGAAGCCATAGAACCGGTAAAAGACCCTACTTATAAGGAAAAGCAACCGGAACTCCCAACAATACCCCCGCGCCCAGTCCAAGCGGGCACATATTACGGTACCACAACGAACTTCGAGAGCATATGGGCTAAATACCCCCAGAAGACAGGGAAACGCGGCGCATGGGCGCATTTCAAGGCACAATGCCGAACCGCCGCAGACTGGGAGGCCATAAACATCGCATTGGCGAATTATTTGAAAAGCCCGCGGGTGAGAGACGGGTATATACAGGACGGCGAAACATGGTTCAATAACTGGAAGGACTGGGTGGCCGATCCTAACGCCGCGATAGAGAAGAAAAAACCGGACGATGATTTTGTGCCGATAACATGCACGACATGCAGCCGGAAATTCGCCGTGCCCAAGGATGTGGCAAAGGCGATAGCGGATGAAGAAAAGGACTTTGTGTGTAGGGACTGCCGAAAAAGAGAGCGGCCGGAATGAGGAGAAAACAATGACAGCTATTGAGAGAATCCTGAAGGAACACCTTGACAAAATCAATAATAGCGGAAAAGATAAGACGAACACGCGTGGCGGTAGTTTAAGAGTAGAACGCCTTGAATATCAAGGTAAATGCAACGCTCGTGTTGCCCGCCCGCATCTTAAAAGGAGAATACAATGAATCTAATCTATGACTACATCGCGGAGAACGCATTGGTTGTATTCTATGTCGGATTAGGGCTAATGATATTCGTGGCGATTGCTGTGGATGCGTGGGAAGAATATGGAGGGAGAAGATGAGCGAATATAAACGGCTTGAAAAGTATTTGAATACCGACAAAAAAGGATATAAACCTTATGACCGCATAGTATGTAAAGACGGGG
>VMTI01000007.1 GCA_013791675.1 bacterium
AGAGCATCAGGGCAGATTACGCGCATTTAACGATTTTTACGCCTTTTCCGGGCACCGAACTTTACAGGTCCGGACTGGAATCAGGGATAATAAAGAAGGACTGCTGGAAAAAATTCGCGGAAAATCCGGATGAGGATTTTGTCCCGCCCCACTGGGGCGAAAATTTCACGAGGGAAGAACTGTACGAGCTTCTGGTGAGGGCGTATCAGCGTTTTTATTTAAGGCCGGGAAATATCGCGCGTATCCTTTTCAATATCAGGACGCCGGGAGAATTTTTCAGAAAAGCCCGCGCGGGCCTGAAAGTGATATTTATGAAAAAACAATGAACAAACAAGAACTTACATCTTTCTTCGACAGAGTATCCGGTGGTCGCGGCCGCTGGCGAAAAAAGAATGCTTATTATCACAACACGCTGGTGAATTTTTTCCAGTCCCGCATTTTGCAGGGGGATTCTGTTCTGGAGGCGGGCTGTTCGACGGGAGAGATGTTGGGGAAATTGAATTGCGCGGGGAAAGCGGGATTTGATATCAGCGGTGAAATGATAAAAATAGCGGGCGAGAAATATCCTGAAATCAGTTTTTACAAGGATGATATAGAAGCGCTTTCTATTTCAGAAAAATTTGACGTTATTATTCTTCAGGACATCGTCGGGCATCTGAACGATGCGTGGAAGGCTTTCGGTAATCTTCATAAAGTATCCCGTCCGGGCACAAAAATATTTATTACCTATTACAACCAGCTGTGGGAGCCGGTTATAGTTTTGGCGGAAAAATTGGATTTAAAGATGCCGGAGCCGCTTCAGAATTGGCTGGATTTAAGCGATATTGAAAATCTGCTTTTCCTCAATGATTTTAAAGTTGTGAAAAAAGGCAGATTTTTTCTTTTTCCTAAATATGTTCCGTTTTTTTCGGATTTTATAAACAAACTTGCCATGAACAGCTCTTTTCTTAATAAGTTCTGCCTTATTACTTACATTGAAGCGCATCCTTTACCGCGGCTTGTCCGCGGCGAATATTCATGTTCGGTTGTTATTCCCTGCCGCAACGAGAAAGGGAACATAGAAGGCGCTGTAAAACAGACCCCCGAACTTGGAACAGGTATGGAACTTATTTTTGTTGACGGTAATTCTACGGATGGAACCGTGGAAACAATCAAAGAAATGATAGCGAAATACCCGGAAAAAAATATAAAGCTGATTCATCAGGGCTCCGGCACAGGTAAAGGCGATGCCGTCAGAAAAGGTTTTGACGCGTCCGCGGGCGAGATACTGATGATTCTTGACTCCGATTTGACGGTGCCGCCGGAAGACCTTGGAAAATTTTATGATGCAATCGCGTCGGGAAAGGGTGAGTTCATAAACGGTTCGCGGCTGGTTTATCCCATGGAAAAGCAGGCGATGCGATTTCTTAATTATCTGGGGAATAAATTTTTCAGTTTTATTTTCACATGGATCCTTGGGCAAAAGATAAATGATACGCTTTGCGGAACAAAAGTTCTTTTTAAAAAAGATTATGAGAGAATTAAAGAAGGAAGGAAATATTTTGGTGAATTTGATCCTTTTGGAGATTTTGATTTGCTCTTCGGCGCAGCCCGGCTGGGGCTCAAAATCGCGGAACTTCCCGTAAGGTATAGGGCAAGAACATACGGTGACACAAAAATCAGCAGGTTTACCCATGGACTGCTTCTTCTGAAAATGAGTGCCGTAGCTTTTATTAAATTTAAGCTGAACTATCATGCGGAAAAATGAAATTAAGCACGGCCGAGTTATATCAGTAAACGCTGAAAATATATGGGGATGGGGTTCTGTCGCCGGAAAAATGCGGGCGGCGCGGAGAATAAAATTGTTCATTGACAGAGGGGCAATAGAAAAAGGAAAGAACATTCTTGAAATAGGATGTGGCACCGGGATTTTTACCGTCGGCGCGGCGGAAACCGGGGCAAATGTGACAGCCGTGGATATATCTCCTGAATTATTAAATATCGCGAAAACATATCATGTGGGAAGCAATATAAAATATCTGACGGAAGATGCTGAGAATATGAGTTTTGCCGACGGCGAATTTGACGTGGTTATGGGTAATTCCGTTCTGCATCACTTGAATCTGTCTTTGGCGCTTCCGGAAATACACAGAGTTCTGAAAAAAGGCGGGTGCGCGCTTTTCAGCGAACCAAATATGCTCAATCCTCAGATAATGCTTCAGAAAAAATTCCCCCCACTTAAAAAGATTATGGGCGATTCGCAAGATGAAACCGCTTTTTTCAAATGGAGTCTGGCGGGAATTTTCCGCGAGTATGGATTCCGTTCTGTTGCGGCGGCGCCTTACGATTTTCTGCATCCGGCTATTCCGGAATTTATGATAAGCGCAATGAAGCGCCTGGCAGAACTGGCCGAAAGGATCCCTGTTCTGCGCGAGATTTCCGGTTCTTTGTTTATCTATGCCGAAAAACCCTTAAAGGCTGAAAATCAAAATGTTTAGAAGGGAAATTAAAATTCCGGCCAATGTTATCTTCTTTCTGCTTTTTTCAGTGTCGTACTGTATTCTGCCGGTATGGTATGTCGAGCCTGTGTCGGTTTTTGATAGATGGCTTTTATTCAACGGATTTTTAGCCGTTTCCCTTTGGCTTTTATTTCAAAAGAAGCTGTGGGATAAGAACATTTCATTTAGTTTTCCTCATTCGTTCAGCTATTTTCTGCCGTTGATCGCCTCAACCGCAGCGCTGCATTTATTTTTCTGGCATTTACCTGTTCCCACAGGCGGAGATTATCAGTCGCATGCGGGCCCGGCGGCAGTGGCAATTGCTAAAGTGGCAGAGTTTATAAATATTCCGGTGCTTAGAATTATTTTGTGGCTGGGCGTGGTGGCATTGTTTACAAGTTTTATGCTCAAACAGAAAAAGAAAGATATTTCATTGGATTTTACCATGCGCTACAAAAAAATCATAATCCTTGTAATATTTTTTATGGGAAATATTTATTTTGCGTTGATAAATTACTATAAAGTTGTGAGCTATTTGGGTATGTGGGAAACAATACTCAGATATCCGCCGGTCGGAAAAATAATTTATTTGACGGGTTTTATATTTTTCGGAATACATGAAGCTGTGCCCAGAATAATACAATTTGCCTTTCTCACTGTGGCGGCGGTATTTTTGATTAAAACCATGGAAATGTTTTATCGTGCCGTTCCGGGGAAAATAATTTTCATACTTTTTCTTTTGTTTCCTTCTTTTTTTCACTTTGCTAATTATTCGCTGCTCACCTGCGGAGTTGTGTTTTTTTATTCGGCGGCGTCGTATTATTTTCTGAAAGCGTCTGAGACTAATGATGAAAAATATTTAGTAAAACTGGCTTTGGTTTTAAGCGTGGGTATGCTATATAAAAGGCTACTTTTGGGCTTTATACCGGTTGCATTTTTTTATCTACTGATTTTTCCGCACGGAAGGGAGTTTAATAAAAATGCGGCATTTTATTTTGCTTTATCACTGATATGCGGTTTCCCGTTCACGATTTTGAGCGGTTTATTGCATGTTAGAGACGCTGCGGTATCTTTCTCTCCCCAGTTTTTTGTTAATATGAAATTATTGTTGGCAACGATAGGTCCTGTGTTATTTCTTGCCGTTGTTGCGGGATTTTTTTGGGATTTGAAATCGGGGTTTTCAAGGTCAAGTGCTTTTTTCTGCATTTTATTTGCCGCATACTATGTTATGATCTCACAAACGGGGGCCAATGGTTATATTCGTCACGCTCAGCCTTTTTATCTGCCTGTGTTTTATTTTATTGCCGTTTTTTTATGCAGGTTTCGCGCGGCCGACAAAAAGAGAATATTTCCGCTGGTTTCCGTTGTTTTGATTGCGGCAAGTGTGTATTTTTCATTTTTTCAGAGAAATCCTACTCAGCGAAAAAGTGTCTTTAACCGTTACGAAGATGTATATCCTTATGAAGAATTAAGTCTTTATCTTCAAGCTCTTCCCCAAAAAAACATAAAAATTTACGCTCCTATGGAAACCGAGCCCGCTAATTTTTATTTGGCCAAGCATAATCTTTTCGGGAAAATTTCATGGGACAGAACATCTTCCTACAATATAGACGGAGAATATATTTTAAATAAAGCAGCTCAATATGATTACTTGTGTCTTGCGGAAACAGGCAAGTATGAAAATGTGATTAGGGATATTTTAAAAACAGTGCCGCCAGAAAAGGTTTTTGATTTTTATGGCAATAAAATATATCTTTTCAAAAAGCAATTTAAATAAATGTGTGGTCTGCAAAATATGAGGAGTAGTATAGGATTTATGGATATAGAAAAATGTTAAATAAAACGATATTCTGGATTTTATTTATAGCGTTATTTTTACGTCTTTTGTTATTCGCTGTTATAATGTCAAAAAATCAGGATAGGTTTTTGCAGCCGGATTCATACGGCTATTTACAGATAGCCGAAAATATTGTTTCTCATAAAGTTTATAGCGGTTCTTCTTCGCAGCCATTCTTGCCGGAACACAGCAGAACGCCGGTATACCCTTTTTTTATAGCGGTGTTTAAATTTTTTAATATGGGAGTTACAAGCGTGATTCTTTTTCAGATAATTTTATCGTCGCTGATTTGTTTTGGCGTTATTATGTCCGCTTATAAATTTAGCGGGCACAATTTAAAATCCGCATATGCGGCGGGTGTGTTTATGGCAATTGATA
>VMTI01000231.1 GCA_013791675.1 bacterium
ATGATCGTTTGATGATATTTCACAGGATTAGTAATGAAAAGAAAACAAGAGTGCGACGCCGTTGATACCGTAAAGACCGTTGTATTGTATCGTAGACGGGGAAGGAAGCATGCAAAATACGTTTATTTTGCACACAGGAGAAGTGTTTATTCTTGACATGCTTTTTCATAGATGACGTGTGGATGGATTCCCGCTTACGCGAGTTTGGATTCCCGCTTACGCGGGAATGACAGTTGGGGCGCGGGAATGACAGATGAGGCGCGAGAATGACATTAAGTACCTATGGAGTGGTTTTGACCGCATATCATTACTTAACCTTTGAGCCTTTTATATAGTACCCACCTGTTTTAGCACTACCTTTATATCTTATTTTACCTTCGAATTTAATCTTTTTAAGCCAACGCTCTAATGTTTTTAAGGGAACATTTAATGCTTGAGCGATGTAGGGGGCGCGCTTACCCGGATTCTGCCTGATATATTCAATAACTGAACTTACACCCTCATTTACACCCTCATTTACACCCTCACCTTTTCTAGCGGCCCATTCCGGTTTCCTGCGGAAGACAACCAGGAAGCCACTCTTAAGCACCTCAAACTCCACCGGCACCCTGACAGCTTTACATTCATCATAAATGCGCTTCAGGCCGGAGCCCCATTTCTCAATATCTTTTGATTTATAAACAGTCTCCGCAATCAAAGGATTTCTCAGAATAGAGCGCTCTTTGCCTTTAATAAAATCTTCAGGAACATATCCTTCGGGAAAGTCGCCCGGATTATAGATCTCTATCCTATCCTTAAATATAGCTATCTCGTTACCCTTAGGATTTGCGTAATCCCTGTGGCACAAAGAATTAACCAGCGCTTCCCTGACTGCCTTAACCGGAACTTCCGGGATTTCCTCTCTCTCAAGCTTGCCGAATTGCACCCTCCAGTTGATCCGCTCCGAAATATACTTTTCTGACTCTTTCAAGAGTTCAAAAATATTTCCTTCAAATTTTTTTATGTCCAAAAAGGTAATCTTATCTATCCCGGCAAAGACTGCCGCCTGAATCTCTAAGGAGTTGCTGTTACAGAACAAAATCTCCGCCGCCTTCAAAAGCTTATTACCGCTTAAAAGCCCGAGCTTACGCAGAACATTCTTTGTGTTATCAAACTTAAAGTTAATCCTGCCAGCTGTATTAGCCCGGCTGATGTAATTTCTTAATACTCTCGCATTGATCTCGTAAATTTTTTTATTTGAATACTGTTTTTCCCAGTCAATGCTTTCTTTGTGTTTCTTGAGAATAAGCTTCTCCAATTCGCGGACGGTCAATTGTTTATTCTCATCTCCAACGCGCATATATGCCCTGCCATAAGCAAAATAAGGCATTGCTGAACCGGAAAATACAACTGTTATGCATCCTCTGCCTTTTATCTTCTGAGCTGTAATCTTAGGAAAAATCCTGGGTTCAATATTATCAGTTATTGTTTGTGAGACTTCTCTTATTGTATTTTCGCCAATATCCTGCCCAATAATACTTCCGTCGTTTTTGATGCCGAAATAAACCCTGCCTTTACCATGTTTATTGAGCATGGCGGCTATGGCAATAACCGCCTCTTTCAATTCAGCGGTTGACTTCTTAAGTTCCACTGTTTCGGATTCTTTATATTTCATATAGATATTTTACCTGTTTTATTCTAAGAATCAATAGAGGCTGTACGAATGTGTCTATTAGGCATGGTGATAGCTGGGGTGGATTCCCGCTTTCGCGGG
>VMTI01000011.1 GCA_013791675.1 bacterium
GACCCGCTCGCTTCGCCGGATTTCGAGCCGGGGCCGCCGAGCGAGTCCGCGGTGGAATTGGCGCGCGTTGTCGACCGCGGCTTGCGCGAATCAAAATGCATACAACTGGAAAAGCTTTGCATCAAGCCGAAGGAAAAAGTTTGGATTGTAAATGTTGACGTGCAGGTAATGAACCACGACGGCAACCTTTTTGACGCAGCCTCGCTCGCTTCGATAGCCGCGCTCTTGAATGCGAAACTCCTGAAATACGACGCGGAGAACGGCAAGGTTTTGTGCGGGCAGCCCGACCAGCCGCTGCCGATAACGGACAAGCCCGTTGAAGTTACGGTGGCAAAAATTTACGGAAAGCTTTTGCTTGACACTACCGCGGAAGAGGAATCCGCGCTTGACGCGCGATTGACGATAGCAACCACAGGCTCCGGCCAGATATGCGCGATGCAGAAAGGCGGGAAAGGGTTCTTTACCGCGGAAGAAGTTTTGAAAGCGGTCGAGCTTGCGGTCGGGAAGGGAAAAGAGTTGCGCGCGCTGTTGGGTTAAGGATTTAAAGATAAAAATTAATTGATTTATTAAAAAGGTGGAAAAATGGTTGAAAGAATGGATGGGAAAAAAATTATATATGCGATAACGGAAAGAGGCAGAAAAAAATATAAAGAAATAGAGAAAAATCCTGAAAGATTTGGTACAACAGCGGAAGTGTTAAAAAAAGCTGATGATTTAATATATAATATGTTCGTCGTTCCAGAAGCAGCCCGACAGATGCGGGAAATGATGAGGACATGATTCAGCTTTCACAAACGGCAAAACCATCGTAACTGACTTTTTTATTTTTTTGGTAATATGGTTTTCCGATTCGGAGCAATACAAAACAAAAATCAGAACTGCCGAAAACGCGAAAAAATAATAGAATGATAAAAAATCGTGATAATCATGAAAACGAAAAAAGTCGGCTCTGCGGGAAGGTTCGGCGCGCGCTACGGCACAAAGACGAAGAAAGTCGTGACGCAGATAGAAAAACTGCAGAAACGGAAGCACAAATGCCCCGAATGCGAGCGCAGCGCTTTAAAACGCGCGGCTTCCGGAATCTGGAACTGCGGCAAGTGCGGATTGCAGATAGGGGGCGGCGCCTACCTGCCGGAATCGGTCGCTACGAAAGTGATTGTGGAAAGCCTCAAGAAGAAAGAAAAATAAAAATCAGGCGATTTTTCCGTATATGATATTATTTTTCGCATCAAACATAATTCAAAATTAAAAACAGAACGCGCGAAAACGCTGAAAAACGCGGTTAACTTTGCTGAATTCAAGACTTAATAAAAACGGTGAATCAAAATGTTCAAATGCCTGAACTGCCAGAAAAGCATAAAAGACGAGACCCTGAAGGAAAAAATAAGGTGCCCGTTCTGCGGCTACCGCGTCATGATAAGGGAGCGCGCGAAAACGGTTGTGAAGGTAAAGGCGAGATGATTTTCATGCCCGAACAAATACAGCTTCCTCCGCAGGCGCAGCAGATTCTGATGCAGATGCAGACTTTCCAGCAGCAGCTCCAGTCCGTTTTGCTGCAGAAGGAGACCATGCAGATACAGAAGATAGAGCTGGAGAGCGCGAAAACGGAGCTTGAAAAAGCGGACGAGAAGGAGGAGGTGTACAAAGTAGTGGGCCCGCTTCTTGTGAAAGGCAAAAAATCCGAATTGAAAAAGGAGGTTGAGGAGAAGCTGGAAACGATTGAGCTGCGCGCAAAGAGCGTTGAAAAGCAGGAGGAGAAGCTGAAGGAAAAACTGAAGGAGAGCCAGCAGAAGATTCAGGATATTTTCAAAGGGTTTGCGCCGCCCCATGAAGAGGATGTTTCAGAGGGAATGGGCAGGAGTGAGTAGAAAAAAATAAAATCGACGCGGTCTCAAATTTACTTCATCTGTAACTCATGTTATCGTCTTTTTCTGTTCCCACTTTATTAAGTTTTAATATCAAACCTTTATAAAAATATTTCGTATCGCTTCTGAATTTTTCCGGAATGTTGCCTAATCCGCTGTAAATAGTTTTAATTTCATTGACATTCAACAGGATTTCTTTGCCTTTCTGTTTTCTAGAATGAATTGCTACTTCAAAAGCGGCAGCCGCCCTCAAATACCGTATATCCTCCTCAAACTTCACATCAAGCGTGGCAGCCAATAATTTTTTCTCAACATCGGAATCGAATCCTACAAAAAATTTGTTGTAGTAAGAATTCATCTCCCGAATTATCCCGTCATCGGTTTTCGGCTGTTTTCTGGCGGCTTTTCGCGGCATATGTCTCGCCTGTTATTTTACATCCTTCTTTTAATTCCAAGAAGAGTTTTTAATGTGTCGTGCGGGTTATTTCTAAGCTCTTCGTTTTCAAAGAAATTTTTATCGCTGTTAAGCGTTCTTGCCCAATTATATGCATTATGTCCATTCAGATTATCTATTTGCTCGGCAGCGTATATTGGTTTTTTCATATTTTACCACCTTTTTTATTATTCTTGAATCTTTTTCATTTCGCCCTTTTCGCCTTCCACGCCAGCCTCGTGAAAGTCGGGCAGGTTCCAGCCTTCGGCCAGAAGCACTGCGCCCCGAGGCACTCGCGCATCTCGTTGTAGAGGTAGCAGGTTTTCACGCGGTTGCCCACGCGGATTACGGTCGGCCTCCTCGGGGTTATTTTGCGGAACATGATTGCACCTCATATTTTTTCATCAATATTTTCCAAAAGCTGCATTGTTATTACATAGTTTTCATCAACAATCTGTTTCTTTGATACTCTCGGTCTTATTTCAGCTCCGATATCGCTTCCTTGAGGGTTGCCATAAAAAACCCATCTTTTTTCCATATCTCCCAAATAGTTTTCTACGCTCCTGTTTGTTTTTTCTGCTTCTTCTCTCATTTCTGGAGGAAATTCGTCAGACAGTTGCCTCATTTTTTTAAGCATATGCTTCTTACCAATAATTTCAATCTTGTCTTCTTCGTACTCTAAAATATTCTTTTTTATTTCGGGTGATAAAGACGAGCCCATTATTTCCTTCAAATAAGATGAATGTGCCTTCAGCGCATCTTCATAATCCGCCTGCACTTCCTGCATTATTCTTGAAAACTGTATTAAGTCTTCCAACATAATAATCACATTACAGTAACAATTAATTGGCAGAACTTCTATATATAGTTAACGGTTTTTAACAATCAGAAAGTGATGACAGAATCAGCGATTTGCGAACCCGACATTATGGGTTGCATTCAGAAAGAAACGGCAGAAACGCAGAACGCATCGCAACATTTTTTTATCGGGTTTTCAATCGGCATTATTTTTTGTCCTGCTTCTTTTTTTCCTTGACTGCGCCGCTTGCCTTTACCGGTTTTTCCGTTTTGGCTGCCTTTTCCGCTTTCCTTTTTTCCGGCAGCTTGATGCCGTATTTCTCTGCGAGCTGCTGCTTCGCATCTTTTTTGGAATCAATCTTGTCCGCGAGCGGCTCAAGATGCGCCACGTTTGTCTTGCGCTTGCGCACTTGCGGACCCTCAACCATGACATAGTTCGCGTCTATCACTTCCAAAACAGCGCAGTGGTTCCCCGCCTCCCGCCCCGCTATTTTCACGCAAACCCGCCCCGGTTCGAATATCATATTAATCACGATTTTTTAAACGCATTCTTCGCTCTTTTACATCCCTCTCACTTCCGCTTTTACCCGTTCGCGCATGCAGCGGCTGCACAGGTGCGGCAGCGGCCTTTCCGGGCGTTTCTGCGTTTTCGAGAGCTTTGCCGCGCCGGCCGGCCTCAGCCTCTTTCTTACCATTTTCGCGCCGCATTTTCCGCACTGCATATAGTTCGGATTCTTCCTCCTGAAGCGCATTACCGTGCCGGACGGGGCGCGAACCCTTGTCTTCTTCATGCTTGCTGAACGAAGTTGTCTTCTCATAATTATCACAATTAATGTTGTTTGCCGTTTCAGATAAATGCCTTTTAACGCTTATATGCTTTTCGCAGGGATAAATATGATATGACATGTGAAATAGAAGCATATGAAACAGAATTCAAAAAACAGCTTGAAATATTTGGATTGTCCGATAAAGATATCAAATTATGTTTTACATATATAAGGAATGTGAACGGGCGCAGAACTTTAGAAGCTGCAAATCCTATTGGAAAAAAAGAAATATGGATAGATAAAACATATGGAGAACCAGAATTAAAAAAGTTTAAACAATATGTAAGACACGAATTGTTTCATAAAAAGCGGGAATTATGCAATAAAAGAAGATTTTATGATGAATTTTTAGCTGGATTAGCCGAATATTTTGATTTCATTGCAAAGCTATAGCTTTCTTTTTTACAACATTCATTTAAAGATTCCCTCAAACGCGAAATATTTCTTCTGCTTGATGTAGCCGAAAACGCAGCCCGCGGCTTTCAGCCTTTTTAACAGTTCCCTATCCTGCGTAATAACGGCATATCCGCTTTTTCCGAGCTCGAGCAATCCGAAGTCCGCGTTTGCCGTTTTCGTTTTCAGTATTTTTATGCTCCCGTCTTTTTCACGCTTTATTAGAATATCCAGCCCGAGAGCCGCGGCTTTTGCGTCGCGTGATTCCCCCTTGCTTATTTTTTCCAACTCGCGCATTACGGAATCTGTCGCGCAGATTTCGTTTCCCCTCAGCCGCGAAAAAATATCCAGCCTGAAACGGGACGAATAAATAAAGATGTTCGTGTCAATCGCGATTTTCATAGGATTCGTTAGGAACGAAAGTATAAAAATAAATCTCAAACGACAATTCCGTGCCCCGCTAATTTCCACCTGTTCTGAATCTGGCGCGAGAGCGCGACGCGGTCGCCGGCGCTTGCGCAAACCGGAAGTTTCAGCTTTATGGAAACGGTCTTGCCTACGGAAGAAACCGCGCCTACGCTTCTCGCGACACCGCAGACTATTACGAACGGCTCGCCTATGGAAACTTTTTTCTCCGCAGCATTAAAGAAATTTATTTTCAGGTTCAGCTCGCTTCTTACTTCCACTCCGCCGGCTCCCGCCGCGGAAACTGCGCTGCCCGCGAGCGAGTCCGATTTCGCGAGCGAGGGGTCGAGCGACGTGAGCATCCCGACCAAGCCGCCGGGCCCCGCCTTCTCCAGATTCTTTCCCGCTTTCTGCAGCCCTGTGATTTTCGTTTTCAGCGTTTCCCATTTGTTGTTCCTTTTCACGCCGGGCTTTATCTCTATGCTGTCGCCGACGGAAAAAACTCCGCTGACAATCGAGCCTCCGAGAATCCCTCCGTTGAGTTTTTCTATCTCCGTTCCCGGTTTGTTGATGTCAAAACTCCTGACCGAAAAAAATCTCGGGACTCCTTCCGCGCTCGCGCGCTTCGGAATGCGGTTTATCGCTTTCAGGAGCGCGTCAATGTTCAGCTTCTGCTGCGCGGACACCGGGATAATCGGCGCGCTTTCCGCTACCGTTCCTTTTATCAGCTCCTTTATTTCCTTGTAATTTTTCAGCGCCTGCTCCTCCGTGACGAGGTCGATTTTGTTCTGCACGATTATTATATTTTTTATCCCGGAGATGTTCAGCACCATCAGGTGCTCGCGCGTCTGCGCCTGAATGCCCTCGTTCGCGGCTATAAGCAGCAGGGCGCCGTCCGCTATCGCGGTTCCCGCCAGAACCGTTGCCATAAGCGTTTCGTGCCCCGGCGCGTCAACTATCGAGAAAGTCCTGACCGGCTCGCACTCTTCCATGCACTTCGGGCATCTTTTCGTTGATGAGTAATAATCGTCCTTTTCGCAGCGGTAGATTGTGATGTCCGCGTACCCGAGCCGCAATGTAATGCCGCGTTTCATCTCCTCGCTGTGTGTGTCAGCCCATTTTCCGCTCAGCGCCTGCGTAAGGCTTGTCTTGCCGTGGTCAACGTGCCCGAGCGTTATCAGGTTGAATTCGGGAATAAGACGCGGGTCGGTTTCTTCCGGCTTCCTTTCGGATTTTTCTTCCGCGCTTTCGGTTTCTTTTTTGCCGCTCATAATCATCAATAAGTATGTTATTTCTGGAAGGCTTAAATAGGTTTGTATAAAATTCTTGAGAAATATAAAAATATGCTGGAAAATAAAATAAACTAAGAGTTAGAAATAATTAAAGGAAAGAAATTACTTCTTCCCTCTTTCGCAGGCTCTTACTTCTTCACTTTTTACTTCTTTTCTTCTTTCGGCTTCTCCGCTTTCTCTTTCGGCTTTATTCCGAGAATTTCCATGACGTTGCCGTCGCCTTCCACGATTTTGCAGTTTATCTGCGCGGAAGCTTCGGAAATCATGTTGCCGCGAACGTATTTCCTTCTTTTAATTCCCTTTTTTACCGGAACGTAGCCGGGGCCCGACGTAAGAAGAAGCTTCTTTCGCATCGCGCCAACCATGTCGGGGCGCATCGGAAATCCCTCCTTATCCGAGCCTCCCGTTATCTGCAGCGAGAATCCCGAAAGCCCGAGAACGGAGCCGTCAAACCTCTCGCCGATTTTCATTCCCTGAAGCGATGGCGCGTCCTTCTCGACCTGAAACGCTTTTCTCGTTTTCGGCTCTGAAATCACAAATTTCATCATATAAACTACCTCCCCAGAATTCCCGCTATAACGGTTCATAACCGGGTAGATATTTTTCGCGGCGAAGATATTTAAAGGCGCGAGGGCGCGGCGGAAACCCAAAACTTATATGAAAGAAACGCGATACGCTGTTATGAAAAAAGCGTTTTTCGCGCTGGCTGCGGTTGCCCTCGTTCTGGCTCTTGCAACGCTTTCTTGCGCGAAGCAGGACGGACTATATGACGGGAAATGGAAGGACAAGCTGGACTCCGGGTTGAGAACGGAAGTTGAAAGCCGTAGCAATATTTTTTCCGCATTGTCCGCGCCGGAAAAAAACATAGACGTTATCGTGATGACTTCCGACAAGAATCTCGAAAGGTTCGGAACGGTCAGGAAAAAGTTCTCGATAATTTCCGCGGTATCGATGAGCGTTCCCGCGAGCGGGCTGGAGCGGCTGGCGAGGCTCGACTCCGTGGCGAGGATAGAAAAGGAGAAAATATTTTACATTCAGCGGATGGAAGCGATACCGCTCATAAGGGCTGACTCGGCTTCTTCGGATTTCGGAGTAAACGGCACGAACATAAACATCTCGATTCTTGACACGGGAATTTTCAACCACACGGAATTCCAAAACCCGAACAGGATAATATTGCAATACGATTTTTACAACAATAACACAAACGCTTCGGACGACAACGGCCACGGCACGCATGTCGCTGGAATAGCCGCGGGAAAAGGAACTACTTCATACGGCAGAGGAGTCGCGGCAAACGCATCCATATTCGCGGGAAAAGTTTGTGATGCGTCGGGGGCTTGTCTCGGATCTGCAATATTGAGTGGAATAGAATGGGCTGTAAATAATAGCGCGAAAATAATTTCCATGAGTCTCGGCGGAGATGAAGACGGCTGTTCAGATTCTCTCGTGCAGGCAGTTGATGCCGCAACCGAGCGGGGAGTTCTTGTTGTCGTGTCAGCGGGAAATACCGGACCAACCAATAACACAATAGCAAGCCCGGCGTGCGCAAAACGCGCGCTCGCGGTCGGGTCTGTGAAAGATGGTTCATACGATGCAACACCTACAGATAGCATATCTGATTTCTCATCAAGAGGTTCAACAAATGACAACAGAACAAAACCTGACTTGGTTGCGCCGGGTGAATGGATAACATCAACCTACATAAATCCCGAAAATTGTGAACCAGGAATAAATAACGAATACTGCACTATTGAAGGGACTTCGCAAGCCGCGCCGTTCGTCAGCGGCGCAGCCGCGCTCGTGATGGAGCAATACAGCAAGACGTTCGGATATTTTCCGGAGCCGGAGAGGGTGAAGGCAATCCTGCTCGCCTCCGCGAACACGAGCGGAATGGAAGCCGGCGGCTTTGCGAACGGCGGAACTCCTTACAGGAATAATTTTTACGGCTCCGGCAGGCTGGATGTTTACGGGGCGCTGCGGGCGGCGAATTTCACCGCGAACGGCTCGGTATCGCAGGGGGAGCAAAAAATGTTTTACTTCAATATCACTAACTCAAACGCTTCCGTTGCGCTGGTTTGGGGCGAGAACGGCACGACTTACAACAATCTCGATTTGATAGTCGGGAACGGCACGAACAATTTTACCGCGGGAGCGGACAGGAACGACACGGTTGAGCAGATATTCTTGAGGAATGTTAACAATGGAATATGGAATATTTATGTGAACGGCACAAGCGTTTCCGGAACGCAGAAGTTTTTTATTGCATACACGCAGGACAATTCTCCCCCGCGATGGTCCGCCAACTTTTCTTATCCTGCATCGCCTGCGAACTACAGCAAAAACGGAAACTACTCCTTCAACATAACTTGGGCGGATGATGTTGCCGTTGACGAGGTTCTGTTTGAATGGAACGGCACGGCAAACTACAGCCGCAGACTGGGAAACCTTTCCGCTTGCGGAAGCGTTTTCGCGGCGAACCTGACTGACCTTGCCGCCGGCAATTATTCTTACCGCTGGCTCGCGAACGACACCTCCGGAAAATGGAACGCGAGCGCGGTTTGGAATTATTCCATTGCGCGCGCGGCGCCGAACGTCTCGGTTTTCCTGAACGGCAGCGCGGGAAACCTCACGATAGCCTCCGGCGATTTTGTAAATATAACCGTAATTTCTTCGGGAGAATCGAACGTTTCGCTTTACAATAACAGTTCTCTTGTAAATAATACTCTGCCGCCGATTTATAATATAATAAATTATACGGGATTCGCGGGAATGATTTTTAATATAACCGCCTTCCATAACGAGACGCAAAACTTCACTTCACAAAACATAACAAGTTTTATAATTATCGATGGAACGCCGCCGGTTTTTTCCGACAACAAAACTTATCCGAACTCATCGGCGCCCTACGGATTAACCTGCCAGTTCAACATCACGATTTTCGACGAGACAAACATATCCTCCGTTATTCTGGAATGGAACGATACCGCGAGCATTGCGAATTACACGGTTTCAACATTTTCCGGAAGCGGCTCGCGCAACTCAACGAGAGAATATTATTACAGCCTCTCAAACCTTTCCGTTGGAAACCACACATACCGCTGGCTCGCGAACGACAGCATGAACAACACGAATTCTTCGCAGAACTTCTCATACTCCATAATCCGGGCGGCTTCGCTTTCAAGGCTTTTCCTTAACGGAACGGAAAATAACAGAACCTACATATTCGGAGAATTCGCAAACATTACGGCGCTTCTCAATATAACAGGAAAGAACATAACGGTTTTCGCGAATTTCAGCGGCTCGCCTGAAATAATAGCAGGCAATAATACTTCATCAGTTTTCAACGTTACAAACACCTCGAACCTTAACGCCTCGTCCGTTTACAATATCACTTCCGCTTTTTCCGGCGATGAGAATTACACGGCAAGTTCCGTAACTTATTATCTCGGCTTGTGCCCCGCAGCATGTTCTGCGTCGAGCGAATCTGCCTGTACAGGCGGCTCAAAAATCGTGACAACATACAGTTGCGGCGCTCCCGCATACCAGTGCGAGCCTTCTCCGCAAACGCAATCCTGCTCGTCAGGCTCGTCGTCAGGAGGCGGCAGCATTTTTGCAGCAACCGTTGCGGCGGCAGCAAACACATCGGCTACGATAAGCGTAACATCATATAACGGGAGAATAACGGTTTCAATCCCCGCGGTTCAGGCGAACGCTTCGGAAATAATAAACATAACAAACTCCTCGCTGCCGATAACCAAAATAACAATCTCCGCAGCGGAAAAGTCGGCCAATGCGAGGATTGAAATCCGCAACGCAAGCGCTCCCGCGGCGCAAAAGCCGGAAGGCGAAGTGTTCCGGTATTTCAGCATTGAAAAAACGAACCTCAGTTTAAGCAGGACTGATGTGGAATTTTTTGTAACAAAAAAGTGGACTTCGGAAAACCAAATAAATGTCTCGACAATAGCGCTGAACAGGCTGTCGGGAAACTGGATAAGGCTTCCGACATTGAGGACAGCGGAGGATTCGGCAAACTTTTATTTCAATTCTTCCGTTCCGGGATTCTCATACTTCGCGATAACAGGGGAAAAAATAAAAACGGAAAAAGCAGTGCCGCAGCAGCTTGAAGTAAACGGGACTGCAAACAACGAGACAGAAAAAGAAGGCGCTGAAAAAACGGAGAATCTTCCGGCGCTTTTTTCAGCGCTTGTTTCTATCGGAATCTTATTAATAATCGCGGCGGCTTGTTTCGCGGTTTATACATCAAGGAGGAAAAAAATAAAAGGGGATAAAGATGGCGCGCAAGAGCAGGAATAATGCGGGATACGGGCTTGTCATTCTGGCGGCTGTTGTTTTTATTTTTGTATTGAACGGCTTGCCTGCACGGAAAGCCGCGATAGATTTTTCCGGCGACGGAAGCGGCGGCGGTATTTCCATAACCGCGGAAGTCGCGGACACCCCGTTCTTGCGCGAGAAAGGGCTGATGTTCATCCGAAGCCTGCCGCAGAATTCCGGAATGCTTTTCATATTTGAAAGCCCGCGCGAGCTGCGCTTCTGGATGAAGAACACGCTTATTCCGCTGGATATGATTTTCGTTTCCGAGAACTTTACGATTGTGAATATCGCGGAGAACGCGCAGCCTTGCGCCGCAGACTGCCCGCTTTACTATTCGGCGGCGCCCGCGAAGTATGTTGTCGAGACGAACGCGGGGTTCGCGAAGGAGAACGGGATAAGGGTTGGGAACAACGTAGTGATTGAGTAATTAAAACCGCATAGAACGGTTATTTAAATTTTTCTCTTCAACCGTAAGTATGAATCTTAAAGAAGAGGAGAGACGCTGGGAAGCGGTTATAGCGCAGTATAATGCTGAAATAGGAAAGTCATTAATAGAAATTAATTCTCTCTCTGGAAAGGGTTATGTAAAAAGAGATGGAGATTCTGTTGCAATAACAGAAAGAGGCGTCGGATATATTGAAGCTAAAATAGATTCTGCAAAGTTAACTGAAGACATTATTTTACAACAGGAATTTACAAAAGATATAATTGATTTGTTGAATAAAAGCGACTGCGACTTAGACATTATAGCTTGCAGTTCCATTTACCTAACTTTAATGCTGTTTTATGACAACAATATCTTAAAAATGCTGTTTTCTTGAGAATTAAAGGCTTTCTCTTATAA
>VMTI01000301.1 GCA_013791675.1 bacterium
CAAGAGCTGTTAAAATAACAAATCCTGATGGTTCTGCCACCACCCAGGCGGGCTGGTTTACTGTGAATTACAGGCCGGGGGAGGCAACAGGCGGAGACAACTTAACTGTAAGTCCGAACGCAAGAGGAGCGAATATTGTCGGAAGCACAATAACGATTACCGATGCGACCGGCCGTTTCGTGAGCGGCTGCGCAGTTGATTTTTCCGCTTCAGGAGTTACAGTGACTGATGTTATATTTGATGCGGGAAATCAGATTCGCGCTGTAATAAACATTTCGGCCGCTCCCACTTATGGTCTTGGAGATATAACCGTAACAAATCCCGATGCGGGAAAAACAACAAAAACCGGCTGCTTTACCATAAGCCCCAGGCCGATTCTTGAAGCCCCCCCGACAGGGGCGAGCGTTGTCGGTTTAGACACCACACCGAGAGCAAAACTCGGCAGAGGCGCGCAGAATAAGTGGATAGATGTAAAAGGGTATAGTTTTCAGAATAACTGCACGGTTAATTTCAGCCTTCCGTCGGATGCAAACGGAATTACAGTATTCAGTTATGATTACACTTATTTAACCGAAGACCCCAACAGAGTGAGAGTCCAGGTTACAGTAGGGACAAGTTGTCCTCTCGGTTATACGAATTTTAAGATTATAAATCCTGATGCCGGTTATGACGCAAAAATACCGTTGGACAGTTTCTTTCAGATAACCGAAAAAGCGTCTGTCGGCGGTATAACCGCCCCCGCTTCGCTTTCCTTCGGTCAGGGCGCAAGCAATATAATTCTCACGGTGACCGGCCTTAACTTTGTCTCGGGCGCGGAAGCGTCCTTCCCCGAAGGCGGGATTTCCGTTGACTGGACAACCGTTCTTTCAGCCGCTGAACTGCAGTGCCAGATAGATATCGCCGATGCCGCGGCCGTCGGAGTGTTAAGAGACATAAAAATAACGAATCTGGACTGGGGAAGCGATACTCTCGCAGACCAGCTTCAGATAAATTTCAAGCCGTCTTTTACCACTCTGGCGCCGGCGCAGATTGGCCAGAACGCGTCAAATGTTGATATTGTGATAAACGGCGCGAACATTCAAAACGGATGCGCGGTGGAGTTTTTAGCTACCATTGTGAATATCGGCAGTTATGATTACACGCATGCCCCCGCTTCAATAACCGTTACCGTAAATTCCGACATCGCGGCGGCTACGGGCGTTAAAGACGTAAGTTTGTTAAATCCGGATTACGGTTATTTCGCAAGCGACTGGCAGCCGTTCACCGTGAACAACCGTCCTGTTTTGAGTTCGGTGATCACAGAAATATCCGGCTGGGCGGATAACGCTCTCGCGCAGGGCGCGGAAAATCAGAATGTGAGGTTAAACGGAGATTATTTCCAGGCCGGCCTGGCCATTGATGATATTGTAATTTCCACCAAGTCCACAGGCGGCTTTCAGGACCCGAACATAATAATAAATTCATTTAACCGGGTTTCCGCCACGGTGATTGATTTAAACCTTACGGTTATTTCCACCTGCGCGACAGGCGGAAGATACATTAAATTAACAAATCCGGATTACGGAATGAGAGTGAGCGCTCTCGGAATAATCACTATTACGAAAAAGCCCACGATGAGTTCTGTCGTTTCGGGAACGCCGAACGGCAATGATATGGGGCAGGGCGCAGCTGACAAATGGATCACGATAAACGGCGCGGACTTTCAGAGCGGCTGCAATGTTGTTGTGAACAGTGACCTTGACGTTCATGTTTCATCCACTTATTTTATAAGCGCTGCGCAGATAAAAATTAAAACCTCAATTGATTCAACCGCCGCGATAGGGGGGTCAACCTTTACAGTGACCAATCCTGACGCGGGGAAATCAAAAAAAGCGGCTTATAGTTTTTTTCATGTGACCGATAAACCGGGAATAACATCCTGTTCCCCTGACAATTATGGACAAGGCGCTCAGGGTGTGAACTTTACGATTTCAGGAAGCGTTTTCAGCGCCGGCAGCGCGTATACAGGGGGCGCGGGCGAAGGGAAGATTGAATTCACGGGCACGGGAATAACCATAACAGACGCCACGGCAACCGATGGCGGCAATATTTCGGTTACGGTGAATATAGACCCCGCCGCGTCGCCGACCGGGAGCGCCAGGGGCATTACGATTACAAATCCGGATTTCGGCGTAAATACGGCCGCCTCTCTTTTTACCGTGAACCTGAAACCGCTTATCTCGTCTTTGTCTCAGACTTCAAGGGGGCAGGGAGCGCAGGGAGTTGAGATTGTAATTTTAGGAAGCAATTTTAATTCGGCGCTCAAGAAAACAGATATCTGGTTTTCCGGCGGCCTTATTGACGTGACAACGGTTACAGCCGTCGCCGTTTCCGGCTCATCGGTGACAATCAGGATTGATATCGGCGCGACCGCCTCAACAACAACCGCGAGAAATTTAACCGTGCAAAATCCGGATAAGGGAATCTACACAAAATCCCCCGCTTTTAGCGTTACATTAAAACCGGCAGTTACATCCTGCGACCCTAACGCTCTCGGATGCGGAGCGAGCGGCCAGACAATAATCGTTACCGGTTCGGGTTTTCAGACGGGATGCCAGGCATATTTTTCAGTGAATGCCAGCGGGGATCCGAAAGATACGGAAATCAGTATCGGCGGGGTCGCCGGTTCCGGCGAGTCCCTGACGCTTTCCAATGTCATTGTTTATTCCTCCGCGGCGCTCGGAGGAAGGTATTTAGTGGTGATCAACGGCGATGAAGGCAGAGGCGTGAGCCCCGGTTCCGTTCTTTCAATAAACATGGCGCCTTCGGTTGTTAATTTATCCCCGAATAAACTCGGCCAGCAGGCGACGAGCAAAAATGTTACGATAAACGGGAGTAATTTTCAGAGCGGAATCGGGATAGGGGATGTAATATTCACCCCCAACACGGGAATTACTAAACAGGAAATAGTGGAAATAGCAGGCGACGGAAGTTACATCATTATTAAACTCACAATAGCGGAAACTGCGCCGACCGGTTTGAAGGATGTTAAGGTGACGAATCCGGATAAAGGTTCGGATACAAAAACAAGCGGGTTTCAGGTGAGCGCGCGTCCGACTTTCAATTTGTGTGCGCCGGACAACAGAGGCGCCGGAGCCTCAGATGAGGATATTGTAATTTACGGGAACAATTTCGTCACGGGAATGAACGTGTATTTCGGAGGCGGAGGAATCACGCCGTATCCCGTATCAGCGGCTCCGTACGGAGCGGGTTATCCCACGGCGGGTGTTGTTACAATCAGCATTTCTTCAACAACGTCGGCTCCTTCAACAAGGAGCGTAAAATTGGAAAACAGTGATTATGGGTTCACCACTGTTCAGGATACATTTACCGTTAATCAGGCGCCGGCGCTGACGAGCGCCAGCCCGAGTTCAAGAGGGCAGGGCGCCTCGGGTCAGAATATTCTTATAAAAGGACTGAGATTTCAATCGGGAATAACACCG
>VMTI01000294.1 GCA_013791675.1 bacterium
AAGAACCCATTTCACTCCTTAAGTTTTCGTTCATAATCGGAGAGGGAGCCTCTTCAATAAGCTTTTGGTGGCGCCTCTGAATTGAGCACTCCCGCTCATTAAGATGGACTACATTTCCATATTTATCAGATAAGATTTGAAATTCTATATGCCGCGGATTAGAAACATATTTTTCTATAAACACAGACGGATCCCCAAACGCCGAACCCGCGGCTGCCTTTGCCTGTCCTATTGCCGCTTCAAGTTCCCCGGGGCATTGAGCAATTTTCATTCCAATGCCGCCGCCGCCGGCCGCGGCCTTGACTATTACCGGATATCCTATCTCATCCGATATTTTTTGCGCTTCTTTAAGAGCCCCCACTTCCTCGGTTGTACCGGGAACGATAGGCTCTCCGGCTAATGCAACAGCCTTGCGCGCCGCTATCTTATTGCCCATCAGCTCAATAACTTTGCTGGAAGGGCCGATAAAAACTATACCTTCTTTTTCACAGGCATAGGCGAACCCCGGATTCTCGGCAAGAAAACCATAGCCCGGATGAACCGCATCCGCGCCGCAGTCCTTTGCAATATTTATTATCTTTTTTATATTAAGGTAGCTTTCCTTAGGATGATTACCTCCCAATGGATACGCCTCATCGGCATATTTGGCATGTAAGGCGTTTTTATCAACTTCAGAATAAACAGCGGCTGTCTTAATGCCCAGCTCCCGGGCAGCCCTCATAATCCTGATTGCTATCTCCGAACGATTGGCTATTAGAATTTTCTTCAGCATCCTAATTTACTCAACGACCATTAATACATCTCCGGCATCAACAATCTCAGATTCAAATGTGTATATTTCTTTTATCTGTCCATCACGGTCAGCATGTACCTCAGCCTGCATCTTCATCACTTCAAGAACTATTAACGTATCCCCTTTCCTGACACTATCGCCTGCCTTGACTTTTATTAATATTACCACTCCCTGGATGGGCGAAAAGATTGCGCCGGCCGGAGCCTGTTCTTTCGGCGGCTTGAGCGTTTCTTTTTCTTTCGTCGACGCCTGCCCTTCATGCGCAGGCCTTATTTTTATTCTGAATTCCTCATCATCTACGGATACTATAAACTCTTCCTCGGAGAATGTCTGTTTGGCTGTTACAGCGGCGGCTTCACACACGGACAGCGTCTCGGCTTTCGCTTCTCCTCTTAAAAACTTCGCCGCAATCTGCGGATACAGCGCATAGCTTAAAAGATCTTCTTCTGAATTTGCGGGAATTTTTTGTTCTTCTATTTCTCTCTTCGCCTTTTCCAGTTCCGGCTTCAGCAAATCCGCCGGTCGGCAGGTTATGGGCTTTTGGTTTCCTATAATCTTTTTTAAGAGTTTGTTGTCTATCGCCGCAGGCACGGCTCCATACAATCCCAAACAGTAGTCTTTAGTCTGTTCGGTTATTTTTTTATATCTTTCGCCCATTAATACATTTAATACCGCCTGCGTGCCCACAATCTGACTGGCGGGCGTCACAAGCGGAGGATACCCCAGGTCTTTTCTAACAGCCGGCACTTCGGCAAGCACATCGCTGTATCTATCCAGCGCCTTCTGCTCTTTAAGCTGCGAATAGAGATTTGAAATCATCCCTCCCGGTATTTGATGCACTAAAACACTGACATCCGACTTCTCTGCCACAGGGCTGCACAAGGATTGGTATTTTTGTTTTACCTGCAAAAAGTAATAGCCTATTTCCAGCAAATTCTTGAGGTCAAATTTTGTATCATACGGCGTATTTTGTAATGCTGCGGCAAACGGCTCAAGCGCCGGCTGGGATGTCCCGCCGGCAAAAGGAGAAAAGGCGCAATCCACGATATCAACTCCCGCCTGACAGGCGGCATAATAACTTAGAGCGCCCATCCCGCTGGTCATATGGGCATGCAGGTTAACCGGTAACCGTACTGCCTTTTTTATAGCCGAAACCAGATCATAGGCCGCCTGAGGAGTAATCAGTCCCGCCATATCTTTTATACAAATCACATCACAGCCTAATTTCTCAAATTCAACAGCCATCTCCACAAATTTTTCTATCGTATGCACAGGACTGGTAGTATAGGATATACCTCCCTGAACAATGGCTCCGGCGTCTTTGGATGACTTTATGGAAACTTCCATATTCCTCATATCGTTGAGGGCGTCAAAAATTCTGATTATATCAATGCCGTTTTTTACGGCTAAAGAGACGAATTTTTTTACCGTATCATCCGCATAATGACGGTAGCCGACAAGATTCTGTCCCCTCAAGAGCATCTGGAGGGGCGTGTTTCTAACTTTTTCTTTGATCTTGCGCAGACGCTGCCAGGGATCCTCTGCCAAAAAACGCAAACATGCGTCAAAAGTCGCCCCGCCCCATACTTCCAAAGAATAAAATCCTATTTTATCCATTTTTTCCACGATGGGAAGCATATCCTCCGTACGCATCCTTGTGGCTATCAGCGACTGGTGAGCGTCCCTTAATGTGGTATCAATAATCTTTACCATAATCCAAATTCTCCTTTAAGAATCCTGTAACAATACAATTTCTATAGCTTTTGACGGACAGCCCACAACGCACAATTCACAGTTTTTGCATCGTTTCGCGTCAATAACAACTTTTTTGTCATCTTTATTAAACTTTATGACATTGGGCTCGGGGCAGGAGAGAATACACAACTTGCACCCGTTACATTTCTCTTTATCAACTTTTGCGGCAAAATACATAGATACCTCCCATATTCCGTTTCATAAATTTACATAAAACTCATATAGCTGTTTTTTTGACCATATCAACAGCTTTCTTTACAACATCCATATTCTTCTCTATAAGCTGTTCGGTTTTGGCAAATTTGCTTTTCATAGCGTCGTCCAGCGCCGCCGTGGTCGCCGATGCGATAAATTTTTTCTTGCCGAATCTCTCCTTGAGCGATTCTTTCAGATTCCCCATCGATACTATTTTGGTGACGCCCACCAGCGCTCCCATCATAGCCATGTTCACGGAAAGCTCTGTTTTGGCAACATCCAGCGCGATAGAAGTGGCGGGCACATAAAAAACATTCGCCTTTATTTTACTTAAATTCCGCTTATCCTCGTCGGTGAAATCAAGCGCGGCTTCGGCGTTGATTATCACTATGCCGTTACTCTTCAGTCCATCATAAAAAGGCATTGTATAACATTTTCCCATAGTGATTACATGGGGATGAAATATCATAATTATATCAGGATATACAATCTCACCCCTCTCATAAATATTGTTTCCAGAAATACGGACATAGCTCTCCGCCGGCGCAAGGCGCTTCTCCGCTCCGAAAAAAGGGTTAACAGTGCTGAACTTGCCGTCCAGTACCGCGGCTCCTCCTATGATGTGAGCGGCGGTTATCACTCCCTGCCCCCCTAAGCCGGACATTCTTATTGATATGCTTTTCTGGTTCACTTTTCCTCCTCAAATTTTTTAATCAGCTCTTCCGCCGCGGGACTTATATATTCTTTTATCTGATAAGCGCCGCTTTTTTCCATATCCTTCGTTCTCTTCAACGATTCCGACGGTTTGAATTTGTAATTTGTCGGACAGGGACAGTATATCTGGATGTAGGTCGGCCCCAGTTTTCTCGCGAGAATAACCGCTCTCCTTACCATTTTTTCAAGCCGTTTCGGACGGGCGGGAGTTACCGATGCCGAATAAACACAACCCGCGTCTCTGGCGATTTCCGGCATAGGAAGTTTAGCGTACTTTTTTCCCGTAGGCGCCATATTGAGAACCGCTCCCTTCTGAGACATGCCGCTTTCCTGCCCGCCGGTGTTGGCATAAGCTTCGTTATCAAACATTATAGTCGTGAATTTTTCACCCCGGAACCAGGAGTGCATCACCATACCGAGTCCTATATCGCCAATCGCGCCGTCGCCGCCCATAGCCACCACATCCTTTGTTTTATCAGGAAACCTTATCTCCAGAGCCCGTTTCAACCCGGTGGCAACGGCATTCTGATTTCCGAATATTGAGTGTATATTATGGATGGCAACCTGAGCAAAAGAGAGGCTGCTGCAGCCGGTGGTGCCTACAATTACGGTATTCTCGGGAGACGGCAGCGACGCTAAAATCAACCGCTTGGAAAGAGCTAACCCGCAACCGGCGCAGAGAGGGTGCTCTTCGAGCAGCTCCTTAAAAGTCCCTAAGTCCTTGACTCCCAGTTTTTTACCGAAAGGGCCGTCGTTGACCAAATCACGGTAATCCTTCGGCATTATTTCTTCAAACCCCGGTGAGATTTCGTAGATTTTATTATTCATTTTGAGCGCCTCCTTATTTCCTCTAAAATCAGCTCCGGCGGCATTGTCATTCCTCCGAACACCCTCGGCGCGCCGATGACTTTGGAATTATCCTCAACAACAGATTTTATTTCCCGCGCAAGCCAGCCGGTTATATTGAATTCGGGAACAATGACGGCTTTTTTACCCTTAGCCAGAGCCTTTATTTCGTCTGTCGGAAAAGGCCTCAGCGATTTGAGTTTCACCAGACCGACTTTGAGTCCCTCTGCTTCCGCCAGAATTATGGCGGCCCTTGACTGGGAAACCGCGGTACCTGAGGCCATAATCAGAATTTCCGCATCCTCATTTTCCGTCTCCAGCAAACCGCCGAGATATTTATTTATGTGTTTTCCTGCTCTTTCCGCCGCGGCCCGGACTTCCTGCTGCCATGAAGCATGACAGGCATAACTTACATAATTACTTTTCATCACAAAGGGATCTCGCATCTGTCT
>VMTI01000064.1 GCA_013791675.1 bacterium
CGTCAACATCCAGAATCATCGTAAGATGCGCGAAACGGGGCGGTTCCCAGCCGAGCGCTTTATAAATCAGAAGTTGTTTGGGCGTATTTGAAATATGATCTTCACCCCTTATCACATCGCTTATCTTCATCATATGATCATCCACAACACAAGCAAAATTATATATGGGCAACCCTCCGGAACGCATAATCACAAAATCTGCAATCTCGTCCGACATCACGCTGATGTCGCCCCTTATGCTGTCGCAAAAACTTATCTTTTCTCCTCGCGGCACTCTGAATCTTATAACCGGCTCCTGACCTTCGGCCAGAAGCTGATTTATTTGACTGGGGCTGAGATTTCTGCATTTCCCGGAATAGCCCACCCGGGTTTTAGCTTCTATCTGGGATTTTCTTTCCGCGGCAAGCTCGGATTGCGGACAGAAACACAGATACGCTTTTTTTTCATCTATCAGCCTGTCAGCAGTCTGACTGTAAAAATTTCTTCTCTGCGTCTGAAAATACGGCCCGTAGGAACCCGATGAGGTCATCTCGTCTTCGCCTTTTTCGTTTTTAATAATGAGAGGGCCCTCATCCCACTTAATTCCCATAAATTTCAGGCCGTTTATTATTGACTTGATTGACGGCACAGTGGAACGCGCCTCGTCGGTATCCTCAATTCTGAGAATAAATTTTCCGCCGCGCTCCTGCGCAAAAAGCCAATTGTAAAGAGCGGTGCGGGCGCTGCCTATATGGAAATAGCCCGTCGGCGAGGGTGCGAAACGGACTCTGCATTCATTCATCGTATAACTTTCGTCAGAGGATACTCTATAATATCGGAAGCTCCGGCTTTTTTAAGAAGAGGGATTATATTTCTGACGGTGACTTCCATAAGAACCACCTCCATCGCCATTCCGCCTCCGAATGCCAAAGGCGAGGTAGTGGGATTACTGTATTTTTTCAGAATTTTCTCAACCGGATTCACGCAATCGGAAGAAACATTCATCTTTAATCCCACCAGCCCTTCCGCTTTGAGCGCGCCGTTCAGAAGCATCGCTATATCTTCCATTTTGGATCTTTTCCATGTGTCTTTATATGCGGCAGGAGATGTGATAAATCGTGTGGTAGAAACCATAACTTCGTCTATAATTCTGAGATTATTCCTTCTGATAGATTCCCCAGTCTCGGTAAGTTCGCATATGGCATCGGCGAGGGTTCCCGCTTTTGTCTCGGTGGCTCCCCATGCAAAATCTATTTTCGCTTTTACGCCTTTCCCCGCGAGCCATTTTTTAAGGACGCTCATCAGCTCCGTGGAAATTATTTTTCCGGAAAGATCTGACACCTTCTTTATTTTTGAATCATTCCTCACGGCTATCACCCATTTGGCGGGGCCGAACGAACTTTTGGAATAATTGAGTTCACATATCTCTTTGACTTTGAGGCCGGACTCTTCTATCCAGTCCCATCCGGCCAAGCCGCAGTCAACTACCCCGTCAGTAATGTACTTCGCCATTTCCTGCGGGCGTATAAGCAGAATTTCTATTTCATCGTCATCGCAGGCGGGGCTATATGACCTTGATTGGACGGAAATATTAAAACCGGCTTTTCCAAAAAGAGCTACCGTAGAATTTTCAAGGGAACCTTTCGGCACCCCGAGTTTAAGTTTTCGTTTCATTTTTATCTCCTAATCGGGGACGGGCCGCCCCCATCGCATTATTGCAGTTTTCTCTCGTAAATAAAAGCGTCTTCCCTGGGATAACCGAAATAATCCTTGCGCTCTGATATTTTGCCAAAACCCGATTTTACAAGTAATTTATGCGCGTACTTCGCGGAAGCGCGCACTTCAAGATACGCCGATTTGCATCCCAGCGCAACGGCTTTTTTTAAAATCTCAAACAGTAATACGCTTCCTAAACCTTTATGACGCTCGGCAGGCGCTACGGCAAAATTTATTATATGCGCTTTTTCTGAAACAATCCAGAACACCGAATAAGCCATAAGCGCTGTTTGATCCCGGCGAGACCATCGTCCGAAAAGCATATAAAGTTTTGAAACCGGAATAGCCATCTCTTCCTTGAACATCTGACGGCGCCAGGGCCTTTCAAACGAAGCCTCCTCTATCCGCATGACATCGGATAGGTCGGTAAGCCTGAACGGACGAACCATGTAATCCAAACCGACGGCTTCCATCTTTTTAAGCGGCTCAACTGTAAGACTTTTTTCGGGCTGCTTAAAATCATTTACTCCCTCGCTCTGTTTTCGATCCGAAGACCCTATTGAGTCCGCAGGCTTAGGCACGACGGCTTCATTATCAGGCATTGACGCGGAAGAGGGTTCTTCTGCGAAAACATCCCGCAGCGGCAGAATTGCAGCCGCCGCTGACAAAGTCTCCGCATTCTCGGCTTCTTTCTCGGCGGTGTCCCGACCAGACGGATGCTGAACATCCGCCGTGGCGGGCTGAACATCCGACGCGGAGGGGAGCGCTTCGTCCGAAGGAGACGCGGAAGACGCATAAATCTCTTCCTGTTCGGGCTCTTCCGGCGGCGCGGGTTCTTCCGGCGATGTTTCCCGCGAATCCGGTTTTTCTTCCTCAACACTCGCCGCTCGTCCGTCAAATTTACCGGCAGATACAATTCTCTCCTCTAA
>VMTI01000151.1 GCA_013791675.1 bacterium
CCCGTCGCTGTAAAAACGCGTGAGCTCGTATTTTGGTTTTTCCGCGCCCTTAATCAAAAGCTCCGCTTTTTCTATATCATGCGCCGCCGTGCGGAGCGTAAAGCGTATTCTTTTCTCCGCATAAGGATTAAAACTCACGGCATCTTTTATATCAAATGACAGCCCTTCATCCCTTATCTTTCCGTCCCCTGTTTTTTCGTTAAACTTGACCTTGTAAGAGGCGCCGACCAAAAGAACAGAATTAAAACCTCCGTGACCATCGTCAACTTTTTCGGGATTTTTCGGATCGCCCATCCAGTCACTGCCGTTCACCACAAATTTATAGAGATATTTTCCCTCCTCAAATTTCAGTGTTTCCCTGTAAATGTCTTCGGCTTCGTAATACGTCATTTTATGCGCCGTCGCGCTCCAGTCGGCAAAATTCCCCGTCACATAAACAGCTTCCGCCCTTACCGGGCTCTTGTACTCAAAAGTGACGTCTTCCTTTTTCGCATACAAATGCAATTCACCGGCAATCATCAGCGCCAAAACTAAAATAATTTTTTTCATTACATCTCCTTTACACTAAACTCGAATTTGTCAAAAATTCACCGCTGCAAACTTCGATTATCAGCAAGATTCCCTCTTAATCAATTCAACCGGCAAAAATTCTTTGACCTGTTCCGGCTGCCTGCCCTCAATTATATCAATGAGCTTTTCCGCCGCGCGCCGGGCAATGCCGTAAATATCATATTTCACCGTCGTGAGAGCGGGCGACATCGCCGAAGCCAAAGGAATATCATCCATTCCGCAGACCGAAATGTCGTCCGGCACACTGAGCCCGGAGCGCTTTATCTCCTTTATTGCGCCCGAGGCCATAATATCGTTCCCCGCAAAAACAGCATCGGGTTTTTGTTTAAGAAGTTTTTTCATCGCCGAAGCGCCGCCTTTTTCGCTGAATCCGCCGGGGGCAGTTAAACTATCATCAAAAAGTATGCCCGCCTTTTTCAGGGCATCCCTGTATCCGTTAAATCTATCCAGCGAACTTGTAATATTAAAATCCCCGTAAATATGAGCTATTTTCCGGCGGCCCGAATTCAGAAGATGCTCAACCGCGAGCTCCCCCCCCTTTTTATTGTCCCCCGTGACGAAAGGAAGATTACTGCCGTTAAGATAGCTCCCCGCAAAAATAAAAGGATACTTCAACTCGTACAATTGATTCAAATAAGTATCCGCGGATGTTGAACCCGCATACAGCATTCCGTCAACACTTCTTTCCTGGAAAAGTTTGATAAACCGCCGACTGCTTACAAAGCTGTCCGATACAACTTCAAGTCGGAGACTATATGATTTCGCAAGGCAGGCGTCATATACACCATTCATGGCAAGCGCGAAAAAAGACTGCTGAAATATTTGATCCAAATTGGGAATCATAAGAGCGATATTTCCCGATTTATTCATAGCGAGACTACGGGCGGCGGAAGACGGACTGTATCCGAATTTTTTCGCGGTCATAATAATTTTCCGGCAGGTCTCTTCTGAAATCCTTGAATTGCCTGAAAGAGCAAGCGAAACCGTTGCTGTCGACACACCGACAGAACTTGCGATATCCTTAATTGTCACATGATGATTGCGGAGCGCTGTATTACCTATGTCTTTTCTAAGGTTCTGATTTCCATACATAAACGTACCCGGGGCTCCTTATTTTTCAGCACTGTTCGGATGTTTCAACGGAAAATTATAGGTTAATCAGTTAACCGATTAACCTATCACTTTTTGATTGTATACAAAAAGCAAATCTCCCGTCAAGAAGTACGAGGTAAGTGTTGTTATAGTATCAGAGCCGTGAGAGAAAATAGCGGAAAGTTGAATTACCCAAAATTGCTAATTTGGCTTCGGGTATCTATTTATGTTTTCGGCCCATCCATTTCATATCGCCTGCAATCCCCTGTGCAATATTAGACAGATGATCTCCTATTTTTTCAAGATTGTCCACAAGATCAAGAAACAATATACCTGATTTCAGGTTGCATTCACGCCTGTTCAACCTCTCAACATGCCCTTTTTTCAGGTCATTCTGAAAACAGTTTATCCTTTCTTCATGCACTAATATTTTTTTTACGCCGGAGATATCACTGCCGGCAAGAAGCCGTCCGGTTTCTATTATCATGCTGTTTAATTCAGCCCACATAAGATTTAACTCTGCCATCGCCGCGCTGGTCAGAGGCAGCTTGTCTTCAATTTTTCTTTCGGCAAGTTCAATAATATTTTCCGAGTGATCTCCTATTCTTTCTATGTCATTTACATTGTGTATCAGCACAGGCAGCTGGCTGTTTTCATCCTCGGACAGGTCTTTGCCGGACAGTTCGACAATATACTGGGTTATCTCGGATTGCAGATTATCAACGGCGTCTTCCAGTTTTGCCGCTTTTTTTATATTACTTACTTCGTTTTTCATGAAACTTTCAAAGGCCAATGAAACTGATTCTGCCGCCAATCTAAGCATATATCCTGTTTCCTTTTTTATCATATCCAGCGCTATCACCGGTGTTGCGAGAATATGTTTTTCAAGATACTGAGTTCCTATATCCACCGCGCCTTCTTTTTTCGGAACCAGAAATACGCTGATTTTTTCAAGCCAGCCGACCAATGGCAGAAATACTATGGTGTTTACGACATTAAACAAGCTATGGGCCACCGCAATGTAGAACATTATGCTCTTTGAGGATATTTCCCCTGGGATGATTAAATATACCGCTTTTTCATAGAGGCCGGTGTACAGAAAAAACATCATGTAAGCTGTTCCCAATACATTAAACACTGTATGCGCCATTGCTGTTCTTTTTGCCGCTATATTTGCATTTAGCGCGGCCAACTGAGCGGTTATTGTCGTACCGATATTATCCCCGAGTACAATTGCTATTGCGGCGGGAAAACTTAATACTCCGTTAAAAGCCAGCACCTGAACAATGGCTATTGTCGCGCTCGAGCTTTGCAATAGAACTGTAAAAATGATTCCGGCCAAGACCCCTAATATAGGGCGAGACCCCCATGCGGCAAATACGTTAATTATGTAACTGCTGTTCTTTAGAGGTATAAATGCGTCTTTGATGAAAGAAAGTCCCGTGAAGAGAAGCCCGAACCCCAAAATTACCTGCCCTGCCGACTTGATTTTTCGGGTCTTCCCCAATTTTGTTAAAAGAAAACCTATTCCTATCGCGGGCAGCGAATAGCTGGTAACTTTAAATATTGACATTGAGGATACCAGCCATGCGGTGAATGTGGTGCCGATATTGGCGCCCATAATAACGGTTATTGCCTGGCTTAGAGAGAGAAGCCCGGCGTTCACGAAACCTACGACCATAACTGTCGTTGCGCTGGAAGACTGTATTAAACAGGTTACCGTTGCCCCGACGAAAACACCCATTATCGGAACTTTGGTTGCGCTGTGTAAGAATGATTTAAGTTTTTCCCCTGAAACCTTTTTAAGGCCGTCCGTCATCAGTTCCATGCCGAAAAAGAAAAAACCAAGGCCACCCATCAGCATAAACAGCATTTCCGCAGTCATGCTTGGATTATATCAAATGCCTGCCTAATTCAAAACATGCCGGTGCGCCTATCATGTTTTGATTGTACACAAAAAGTAAATCTCCCGTCACATACACGCGTAAGTCCCCATTATTAAAAATTCTTTTCGTCCTGATCGGCAAAGCGGCCGGAGTATTTGGCCTTACCCCGCAGTTTCTGAAAAATGAACTGGCAGATTTTTGTTCCCGGATGCAGAGCCAAAGGCATTGATGAAAAATTTGTTATCTCAAGGCACTGCTTATTGCTGATACCCGGCTGTATAAAGCTCGCGGATATATGCACCAGCAAACCCATTCTCGCGAACCGGCTGCGCCCTTCCAGCCAGCCGCTGATGTTTTCAGACAGCGTGATTTTCTCAACCGTTATGCCGAGAATTGTGTCGCCCGGCATCAATATTATTCTATCTCCGGTTTTGACAAAAATTTTCTCGGTATAATCTTCGTGCGTTATGTCCTCTGTTATATCCACAATGTCGCGGACTTTTTTAAAAACAAGGAATTCATTCCCAAGCCGCAAATCAACCGAGCCCGGCCCCATTTGTTCCTCGGAAAAAGGTTCAATTTTTATACCGCCCTGTTCTATCTCTTCCAAAATTTCATTCTTTGTCAGTATGCTCATTGCGCACTCCTTAATAAATTATTTTGCCGGGATATTATATTAAATCCGCGGCGCTCCTGTCCACAAAAAAAGAGGGACGGCGCTGAACGGGAAGACATTTATTTTTATTTTTTTGAAGTGCGTTTCCGCATGCTGTGGTCCAGTATTTTTTTTCTGACTCTTATACAGGTAGGCGTCACTTCCATAAGCTCGTCTTCGTTTATGTATTCCAGCCCTATCTCAAGAGTGAATTTTCTCGGCGGCGGAAGTTTGATAGCCTCGTCGGTGCCGGACGCGCGCATATTGGTAAGTTTTTTGCTTTTGCACACATTAACAATCAGATCTTTCTCGCGGGTGTGCGCGCCGACCACCATGCCCGCGTAAACTTTGTCGCCCGGAGCTATGAAAAATACTCCCCTGTCCTGCACATTCGCTATTCCGTAAGCGACAGCGGCGCCGCTTTCCATGGCGACGAGCGCGCCTTTTATTCTTCCGGGCATTTCCCCCAGATGAGGCGCGTATTCAAGAAAACTGTGATTGATAATTCCTGTACCGTGCGTGTCCGTTATAAATTCATTTCTGTATCCGAGAAGCCCGCGTGACGGAATACGGAATTCCAGCCTTGTGCTTCCGTCCCGCCCGGGAGTCATATTCAGCATTTCACCTTTTCTTTTCCCTAATTTTTCTATGACAATGCCGGCAAAATCCGCGCCGACGTCAACGATGACATTTTCAAACGGCTCGCAAAGTTCACCGTCTATTTCCCTCATTATGACGCGGGGTTTTGACATCTGAATTTCGTAGCCTTCCCGCCGCATATTTTCTATGAGTATGGCCAGCTGAAGTTCGCCACGGCCCTTCACCGTAAAGCTGTCGGGGGATGCTGTTCTTGCAATCTTTATGCTCACGTTGCTCTGCACTTCTTTACACAGTCTGTCCCATATATGGCGTGAAGTAATATATTTACCTTCCAGCCCGGCGTAGGGGGAATCGTTCACCATAAACTCAATGGACAGCGTCGGAAGATCTATTTCAATAGTGGGAAGAGCCACGGGATTTTCTATATCCGCGACCGTTTCACCCACGTCAATATTTTCCGCTCCGGCTACGGACACAATGTCGCCGGCGAAAGCCTCTGACACTTCTTTTTTGAGCAGGCCTTCATAAACATATAATTTCGTTATGGTAAATTCCACAGAGGTTTTGTCTCTTTTAAGCAAAACGAATTTGCCGTCCTTTTTTAGTGTACCGTTATGAATTTTGCCCGTCCCTATTTTGCCCAGGTAATTGTCATATTCTATGGCGGACACCAGAAACTGCGCGGGCGCTTCAGCGTCGCCCGTCGCGTCGGGCACACACTTTATTATTGTGTCAAACAGGGGCGTGAGGTCATAGGACTCATCATCCGGCTGATACTTTGCTATGCCGTTTTTAGCCGACGCGTAAATGACGGGGAAATCAAGCTGGTTGTCCTCGGCGTTTAATTCCAGAAAAAGGTCAAAAACTTCTTCCAGCACTTCGAGCGGCCTGCATCTCGGGCGGTCTATTTTGTTTATGACGACGATTGGCCTCAGCCCTAACTCCAGCGATTTTTTAAGGACATATTTTGTCTGCGGCATGGGCCCCTCAAAAGCGTCCACGAGCAGCATAACCGAATCCGCCATCTTCATTATGCGCTGCACTTCTCCGCCGAAATCGGCATGGCCGGGGGTGTCCACGATGTTCACTTTATATTCCCCGTGGGTAAAAGACGCGTTCTTTGAAAAAATCGTTATCCCTCTTTCTCTTTCAAGGTCGTTTGAATCCATTACTCTTTCGGCAACCACCTGGTTTTCTCTGAAGACGCCGGACTGCTTCAGAATAGCATCAACAAGAGTGGTCTTGCCGTGGTCCACATGCGCGATAATCGCGATATTTTTAATTTTGCTCATTATATTTGAAGCGGGGACGCGCTCTCACGCGTCCCCGCATGCGAAGCCCGCCTGATTAAGGCGGCAACGGTTTTGAAACCGTTTTATTTACATCATTCCGCCCATACCTCCGCCGTAACCTCCGCCGCCCATAGGCATGTCTTTCTTATCTTCAGGGATATCCGTTATAAGGCATCCCGAAGTCAGAAGAATAGACGCGATGGAAGCTCCGTTTTCAAGCGAAGCTCTGACAACTTTTGCGGGATCAACAATTCCGGCTTTGATCATGTCAACAAATATTCCGCGCTCGGCATCATAACCGTGGCCCGCAGGCATCTTCATCACTTCCTGCACGATGACCGTGCCTTCGGCGCCGGCGTTGCGCGCGATTTCCCTCATGGGAGCCTCAAGAGCTTTGGCGATAATATTTACGCCCGTCTGCTCCCCGGGGTCGGTGCACTTGATAGCTTTCACTTTTTTTATGGCCGCTATAAGCGTCACTCCGCCGCCGGCCACAATTCCCTCTTCCTGAGCGGCAATCGTGGCGTGTTTGGCGTCCTCAACCTTGAATTTTTTGGTTTTCATCTCGGTCTCGGTGGCCGCGCCGACTTTTATAATGGCAACTCCGCCTGAAAGTTTGGCAAGCCTCTCGTTAAGCTTTTCCTTGTCATAATCGGAATCGGATTCCTC
>VMTI01000255.1 GCA_013791675.1 bacterium
ACTCTATGTCGCGCTTCTCGCGTCGATGGGTGCATTCGCGCTTAAGGCGACCGGATTATTTTTCGGGGCATCTATCCTGTGGTATCTGATTTATCCCTACAGAACAGAGGCGAAAAAATCAGCGCTCATCCACGTCGTGGAAAGAGTGATAGGGCGCCAAATAAAGACGAACACTTTAAACCGCGAGCTCAAAAATGTGCTCCGCGAAAGAGACAGCATAATGGAGGACCGTTTTGACAATATTGTCAAAGAATCGCTGATAATGGATATTGAGGACGAAATGAGCGCGCATGATTTTTTTAAAAATATATCAGCGCGTTTCGCCGGCTTTCTCGCGCGTGACGCGGGCGAGCTTTACGGACAGTTCATAGAGAGGGAAAAGATTTCGGCTACCGTGATAAAAAAAGGGCTGGCCATTCCGCACATTATAATTGACGGAGAAAAGATATTCACTATGATACTTGTCAGGGCGAAGAAGGGCGTGATCTTCCCCGATAATACCGAGCCTGTTAAGACACTGTTCGCTATTGTGGCCAGCGACGACGAGAGAAATTTTTATCTGAGGGCGCTTATGGCCATCGCCGAAATAGTGCAGGAAAAAGATTTTGAGGAAAAATGGTGCGCCGCCGGTTCAAAGGCCGACCTGGAAGACGTTATTTTATTGGCCAGCCGTAAACGCGAAGAAGTGCTGATTTGAACAAAAATTTCACGGCCGTGATTGGTCTTGTATTATTGCTTGCGGGCGCCGCCGCGGCACGCCTCTGTGCGTCTACGCCCGCGCCTAAGACATCTGATGCGAACGTTTCTTCGGAATTTGTGTCCGGCCGTCTCGTAAGCGCAAAGCCTGTCTTGGAAAATTCCTCTCTCGCAATTGAGGCGTTGGAATTCCTTGTTCTTAACGGTAAATTGAAGGGCAGGACAGTGAAAACAAAAAATTATCTATGGGATGATCCTGCGTATAATACTTTTTTGAAAAAAGGCGACAGAGCAACTCTCAAAATCAATTACAATCAGGAGGCCGGCGAAATAGAAAGTGTGAGAATAAAGGGCTATAGCCGCGGGCGAACGTTTATTTTATTTTTTTTGGCTTTCGGGTTACTTCTTTTTGCGGTCATAGGGCATCGCGCGGCGACGGTTTTAGGGGCGATGGGTTTTAATATTTGTCTTTTTACTTTTGTGATGATTCCCATTTTGAAAACCGGTTTCAACCCCGCCGCGGCTGTTTTTTTATTTTCACTGTTGAGCGCAGGGGTTACACTTCTTTTGATAACAGGTTTTAGCAAAAAAACCTTCGCCGCCGCCGCGGGCACCTTGGGAAGTCTTGTTCTCGCTTCAGCTTTGGCCCTGATTTTTATGAAATCCGCGCACATAAGCGGTTTTTACAGCGAGGGAGCCCGCAGAATAATGGCAATGTCCCGCGCGGGAAACATTGCGGATATTGATTTTTTTCTGCTCACTGTCGCGGGAACAATGCTCGCGGCGCTGGGAATGGCCGTTGATGTGAGCGTGGGAGTGGCTTCTTTTATAAACGAGCTCCATGAAGAGCGCGGTGATATGGGGTGGGGAGAGCTGAGCCTGAAAGGAATTTCCGTCGGAAGCGATATGCTCGCGACAATGATTAATTCGCTTATCTTTGTTTTTGCGGGAATGTCTCTGCCTCTTGTTCTCAATGCGCGCATTTGTCACATATCTTTTTTGCGGTTTATAAATTACGAGGCGGTTTCGGGCGTTATCCTTCAGAGCCTGCTGGCAAGTTTTGTGCTTATTTTTACGATCCCGGCGACGTCGTTTGCCGCGGCGTATCTTTTCGCGGGAGATAAAAAATGAAAAATATTTTATTTTTCTCTATCATTTTTTTTGCTGTTTCTTCCGCCTATGCCGATTCGTGGGCAGAGAAACCGGATATAGATTTTTACGCTCATCCTTTTGTAGAGGAAATGAATGACCCCCAGAAATATGAAAGCGGAAAGGTGTTACTGGAAAACGGCATTTTGTTCGCTGAGATAAGGGGTGAAAAATATCCGCTGGATATTTATAACTATAAGGTGACGCTTTCGGGCGGAGAAAGGGTCGTGTGCGTCATAGACGGCGACCGGGCCGCCGTGATGGATTATGACCGAACGCGGACGCTGCTCCTGCTTGTTTTTTTGTTTGCCGCGGGGGTTATTATTCTTAAAACAGTTTCCGGGATACGGGCGCTTGCGGCTTTGTTTTTCGCGCTTGCGGCTGTGTTCGGAATTTATGTGCCCGCAATTTTAAAGGGCGTTCCGCCGGTGGGCGCGGGAATTTTTCTTTGTCTTATCATTTCGCTGGTGACGTTTTATGCCGTTGGCGGACGAGGGAAAAAATCAGCGGCCGCTTTAGCCGGCACTGTTTTCGGGCTTATTTCCGCATCGTTTGTCGCATATGTTTTTTTGACGTTAATAAAAACCCGCGGTTTTTGTGACGAACAACTTCAACTGCTCAATTATCTTTCGCGCAAGGGGGGCATGCTGCTGTCTGATGTAGCGGGTGTGTTTCTGGCGGGAATAGTTATTTCCGCGTCGGGGGTAATAATGGATGTGGCCATTACCGTCAGCTCGTCGCTTTCAGCTATTCATTCGGCTAATCCCGCGATAACGCGAAAAAATCTTTTCCGCAGAGGGATGAACATAGGCGGTGATGTTATAGCGTCAATGTCGGGCAGCCTTCTTTTCGCTTATGCCGGCGGCGCTCTTTTCCTGGTGCTGAGCCGGAGTTTCTTCACATATTCCGCGGGGTATCTGCTCAATGCCGAGTGGTTTGCCGCGCTGATCGCCGGGATTTTTTCCGGCACCTGCGGAATGATTCTGGCTGTTCCCTTCACTTCGTCTGCGGCGGCGTTTCTGTTTACAAGGGTAAAACAACGTTGAATCCGCTCTAATAAGCCTTTTTTGCTGTCATTCCGAAGGAGTAAAGCGACTGTGAGGAATCTTTATTATAAGCAATTAAGATTTCAGGCTTCGCCTGCAATTATGCTTGGCCTTATGCATTGTCTCGCTTTGCTCGGAATGACAGGTGAGAAGCTTTTTGGAGTAGACTCACATGTGAAATTTGCGGAACCCCGCTGTATTTTGGTACAATATAACGTGTTTAGCTTTGGCTATTTTAAATACGGACCGCGCGGGATTTTTCAAACTTTTCGCAAACAGATTTCTTTAAGTGGGTTATGCCCGTGCCGACGATAGTTTCAAACAGCGAGCCGTATTCCATGCGCGGCGCGCAGGTCACCAGAAATGTCGGCGGCCTTGTGGCGGCTTTTGAGCCGCTGCTCAGAAAGAACGGCGGCAACTGGGTGGCTTTTGGCTCGGGGCTCAAGAAAAATAAGATAGTGACTTTTCCCTCCGAGAAAGAAAAATTCTGTCTTCATCGTCTCGCGCTGAAGAGAAACGAATACGGCATGTATTATTACGGCTTCAGCAACAGGGTTCTGTGGCCGCTCTGTCATCAGTTCAGCGAAAAATGCTCTTTCATCATAGAATACTGGCAGGGCTACAAGAATGTCAACAGAAAATTCGCGAATTATATCGCCAGGATCAAGGGGCAGGAGACCGTCTGGATACAGGATTTCCATTTCAGTCTTGTTCCCGCGATGATAAGGAAAATGAAGCCGGCTTTGAAACTGATGTTTTTCTGGCACATACCCTGGCCTTCGCCGTCCGTTTTTGCCATTCTTCCCTGGAGGAGGCAGATACTTGAGGGGCTTTTAGGCAGCGACCTTCTGGCTTTTCACACGCAGGAATTTGTAGATAATTTTATTTTATCCGTTGTCAGGATACTGCCCGGCGCCGTGGTGAACGGCAACAGTATCACTTACAAATCCCACAAAACCGAGCTGAAAGCGATCCCCATAGGAATTGACTACAGAAATTACCGTTCAATGGCCGAATTGAAACAGACCGCTAATATGGCGGAGAAACAGCGCCTGAGCCTGGGCAGCAATAAAATAATACTTGCCGTTGACAGGCTTGATTACACCAAGGGAATACTCCGCAGGCTTTGGGCCTTTGAGTATTTCCTGGACACTTATCCCGAATGGCGGGGGAAGGTGTCTTTGCTGCAGATTGCCACTCCCTCCAGGGAAGGCGTCAGCGAATACCGGCGGCTCAAGATGGAGATAGACAGGACCATAGGCCGCTTTGAGGGAAAATTCGGCACGCCTTCATGGAAGCCCATTTTTTATTTTTACCGCAAATTTTCCGCCAAACAGCTCACCGCTTTTTACAGAATGGCGGATGTCGCACTTCTTACGCCTCTGTTTGATGGATGGAATATGGTCGCCAGCGAATATGTGGCTTCGCAGGTGGATGGGAATGGGACTCTCATTCTGAGCGAATTCGCGGGAGCGAGTTCTTTTTTCAAAGAGGCCTTTATATGCAATCCCTATGATACGGCGCAGGTGGCATCTTATATTGCCGCCGCTCTCAAACTCCCCGCCGCGAAGAAAAGGCTCAGGATGGAGGCGATGAGGAAGAAAATCGAAGAGCATGATGTTTTTGAATGGATGAAAAAAAATTTAAGCGTCTTGAAGGAAAGGCCGTGAATATAGCGGCTTTCCTCAGGAGAAAAAAAAGGCTTTTTCTCTTCTTTGATTTTGACGGGACGATATCTGAAATCGTTAATTCTCCGCCGAAAGCAGTTCCTCTGGACGGCGCCGTAGATGCTTTGAACAGATTGAAGAGCAGGGAAAATATAAAAATTGCCATTGTCAGCGGCAGAGAAATATCCTTTCTCAGGAATTTTTTCCCGAAGGGCTTTACGCTTGTCGGATGCCACGGCGCCGAGATTGCCGAAGGGCGCCGGGGTTCCGTGAAAAAGCTCTCTCCGGCGCAGAAAAATGTACTGGAGCTGGCGGCGGCTTTTTTTAAAGCCGCCTCGGCCAGGGGGATTTTTACAGAGGAAAAAAAATTTTCGCTGGCGCTGCATTACAGGAATGCGTCTTTGAAAACTTCCGCTCTGCTGATGAAGATTGCGAAGGAAATAAAACCGGTCCTTAAAAAATTTTCGCTGGAAATCTTATCCGGCAAGAAAGTCCTTGAGATAAGAGCGGAAGGCGTGAGTAAGGGCGATGCCGTGGGCAAACTCGCTTCAGCCCACAAGGATTATGCGCCGGTTTATTTCGGCGACGATGCCACTGACGAGGATGTTTTCAGGCTCAGGGGCGTTACGGGAGTAAAAATAGGCAGCGGAAAAACCGCCGCGCGTTTTCGCCTCGCTCATCCGAAGAATGTTGTTGAAGTGATTGGAGGGCTTAAGATATGAACGCTTTTGTTTTTTATTCCTGCGCCAATATCCCGCGTTATACGGGTGTGAAGGCGGCCACGATGGATGAATTCTATGATGGTATTAAAAACAGCGGTATGGAGACGATTTTTTATCACATCTATTATTCGCTCTATAAAAGGCATGTCTCACAGATAGACTATATGAATGATTTTGCCGAATGGCTGTGGAAAACCGCCGGCGCGCAGGATATCGCAGAAAGAATTTCGGTTTTTGACCCGGCCAAAATAAAGAGCCTCAGCAGGACAAAAACGCTGATTCTTAAAATATTGGAAAAACACAAAAGCGAAGTTCGTGATTTTGCGCGGGTTGCGCGGGGAAAAGAGTTTTATTTCATGGGGCTTTTGACTTTTGTGGCCAAATCGGGGATTGTCGCCGAAAACGAGAAAGAGTTCTTTGAAGGAGTCAAAAAATCTTCGGTGGAATCCGTGTTTTATCATCTTGTGGGCTCCCGCCTGAGGCTGAAAAAAGTGTCCAACGATTTTTCGGAATGGCTTTCGGTTTCCTGCGGCCGTAAGGACCTGGCGGAGAGAATAAACCGTCTCAACCTGCATCAGTATAACCTGCGGCAGATAAAAGACAAAATAGAGGAGATAGGATTAGATGCATAAAAAAAGTATTTTTGATTATAAAAGTGTTGTCGACGAAGGCGAGATAGAGGGGCTGATAAATTTGTCGGCGCCGCTGAAAGGAAAAAAGATACAGCATATCAATTCCACGAAGAAAGGCGGTGGCGTGGCGGAAATACTGAACAACCTCGTGCCCATGCTCAATGAGCTGGGGATGGAAAATATCTGGTCGGACATTAAGGGTGACCAGAGGTTTTTTGAGATAACGAAAAAAATACACAATTCCCTGCACGGCGCTGACGATAAGTTGAACGCCGATGATTATGCTTATTTTGAAAAAAATGTTTTTGCGCAGAAAGACACTCTCATAAAAGGCGCGGATGTCTATGTGGTGCACGACCCTCAGCCGCTGCCGCTCGTTAAATTCAGAAAAGAGTTCGGCGGGAAATGGATATGGAGATGCCACATAGACCTTTCCACATCAACCGAAGCCACATGGAAAAGCCTTGAGAAATATGTGTCCATGTTTGACGCGGCTATTTCCCACTGTCCGGGCTATGCCAAAGAGCTGAAGATAAGGCAGTTTATTTTTCCGCCGACCATAGATCCCCTCGCCGCGAAAAATGTTGATATGAGCCAGGACAGGATTGACGGAGTGAGAAAAAAATACGGCATCGCCGGGGATAAGAAGATCATCGTCCAGATAGGGCGTTTTGACCGCTTGAAAGACCCCTTCGGCGCGATAGAGGCATACAGGATTGTAAACAAAATGTATCCTTCGGTTCTTGTCCTCGCCGGTTCATACGCCGACGATGACCCCGAGGGCGAAGAAATATATAAGGAAGTGCGCGCCGCCGCGGATGGAGATAGCGATATTAAGGTCCTGAACATCCCCACCACCGACGAGAGCCCCTTTGAGATAAACGCGTTTCAGCGTATGGCCGATGTTTGCCTTCAGATGTCTTCCAGGGAGGGCTTCGGCCTGACGGTTGCGGAGGCTCTCTGGAAAGGAACTCCTGTTGTGGCCAGAGATTCTTCCGGCATAGCTCTCCAGATCCTGCACGGAATAAACGGTTTCCTCGTTAAGACGCCGCAGGGCGCGGCTTACAGGATAAGCCAGATTTTTTCCAGCCGCCAGATGCGGGAGAAATTCGCGGAAGCCGCCTCGGCTTATGTCTATACTCATTTTCTTCTGCCGAAGCACCTTAAAAACTGGATATGCTGCCTGAACGCGGCTCTTATGAACAAGGCGAAAGGCGTCGTAGAAATATAAGCGATAGCCTGAAGTTTTGCCATAAGGAAATTTAAAGTTCAAAGATAGACGGTAAAAGGTTGAAATTCCCAAAAGAACTGAGAAGCAGTTGACAGCTTTATTATTTTTTACTAAAATAAGACCACCA
>VMTI01000278.1 GCA_013791675.1 bacterium
AATATAATCTTTAATTTTAAACGGACAGACGCTGAGAATAGCGCCCGGAGACGATGCTCCGGGTAGCGGAAAAACGGGGATACCGCGAAGCTTCGCCTCTCTGACAATCAGATGGCCGGGATCGGAAACAAGAGGCGTTCCGGCGGAAGTCACAAGCGCGCACACGGGTCTGTCGGCGGCGGCATTAAAAACAAAATTAATTCTTCCTTCGTCATCCGACGGATAATTTATAAGAGTTTTTCCTTTAACGCCCAGAGCAAAAAGAAGTTTCTTGGTTTTTTCGGAACTTTCGCATATAACAGCGTCTGCGCGACGCAGCGCGGCCGAGGCGCGTAGCGTTATATCCCCGAGGTTACCTATGGGGGTGGCTATAACATTCAATTCATTCACGCGAGCCGCCGTAAAGAGGGCTGCGTTTTACGCACCCGGCTTCTTGTCATTTTCAGAAATTCCTTTACAACCTCAGGGTCAAACTGGGTGCCGCTGCAGCGGGATATTTCTTCAAGAGCTTCATGCGGTGTCAAAGTATCCCTGTATGCCCTCTTGGAAATCATGGCGTCCCACGCGTCACAGACAGCGACAATCCTGGCTCCGATAGGAATCTGCGCGCCCTTAAGCCCCATGGGATATCCCGCGCCGTTGAACCACTCATGATGAAAGGCTATTATCGGTACAAAAATATTAAAAAATTCCACCTTATCTACAAACTCGCTGCCTATCCGCGGATGATTTTGAATTATTTTTCTTTCAACGGCATTAAGGGCGCGGGGTTTCAGCAGAACACTGTCCGGTATCCCTATTTTCCCTATATCGTGAATGAGCGCCGCTCTTTTTATAAGCTGCAGCCTGTCTTCCGGCAGTCCCATGCGTTTTGCAAGAGCGCAGGCAATGTCCGCCACACGCAGCGAATGGCCCATGGTGGAAGGCATTCTTTCATCCAGCACTTTAGCGAGCGTGGCAACCGTATCCATATACGCTTTCTCTATTCTTCGCAAAAGCCGCCGGTTCTCTATGGTCATTGCCGCCTCATCAGCAATCAATGTCAGTATTTTCATTCCTTCGGCGGTAAAAGGCTCGTGGCTCTTCCTGTTATTCACATTGAGCACTCCCACAACACGGCCTTTCACTTTAAGCGGAACGGCTACAAAACTTTTGGAATAATATTTCACCCGGCTCTTTCTTTTGAACCTATCGTCGGATTCAATATCTTCGCAGAAAATAGCCTTCCTGTTCTGAAAAACTTTACCTGCTATACCCTCGCCCGGTTTTAGATAAGTTATATCAATAACTTTTTTTGGCAGGCCGCGGGCCGCCACTATCTTCAGTTTCATTGTCTTATCATCAAAAAGCATAAGAGAACCTATATGCGTATTCATTACATCGGTGGCTTTCTTCACTATGAGATCGTAAAGTTCCTGATCACGATTTACCGTGTATGTTAAAACATTATAGTCATGAAGCCCCTCAATAACTTTTATGAGCTCGCTGAAGCGGCTGTCCGTAGCTGGTATCCGGTCGTGAATAACGTCACGATGAGGCGATTTTGTTTTTTTCATCAATGGCTCCTGACTATTTCCTTTACTTTCATGAGCCTGACGGTGTTGGCCCTTTCCATCTCTTCAAGTTTGAAATTGATATATTTAACAGTTTCAGTAATATTTGGAATCATTATGTATTCCAGCGAATTAACTCGCCGCCTTGTTGAGGCGATTTCCATACAAAGCGCCTGTATTTCAAAAAGAAGCGAACCCGCCAAAATAATTTTAGGAAGCAAATCGGAAACTTCCTCCACCGCCCTATCCCAGTAAATAACGCTCTCGGGGGCTTTGTGCGCGATTACTTCTCCGAAACGTTTTATATGAAAATCCGGCAACTTTAAATTGAAAAGATTTTTCACGCCCATCTCCAAAAAAAGCCGCGCATGGGAAAGAGCGGCGAGCCCGGAGGCTTTTTCATCCGAAAGAAAAGCTGAGCCCGCTATCGCCAGAGACAAAATTTTTCTCATCTCACCGTTACATTCCCTGTAAAGCTTAAAAAAAATATCTTTTTTCTCAAGAAAAAGCCTCATCAGCTCGTCCTGTTTGTCTTTAAGCATTTTCCAGCCGCGGCGCGCCAGCACAAGAGACTTTTTCAGTCTCTGCATTTCCATGCGCGTGGGATTTACGTTTAATCTCATTATTTTTCCGCTGTTAATCCTTCATGTATTTTTTAATTTCTTCGTCCTTCACTCTCTTGAGCTCCTTCCGCGGAATTTTTTTCAAAAGCTCCCAGCCCAGATCAAGTGTCGCGGAAAGTTCGCGGGATTCATTTACGGATTGAGCCACGAAGCGCTGCTCGAACTCATCTGAAAATTTGGCGAATTTCACATCGTCTTCCGTCAGCGAAGCTTCGCCGAGAATAAGAGCTAATTCCTTCGCCTCTTTTCCCCGCGCGTAACAGGCAAAAAGCTGCGCCGTCAGATTTCCGTGATCATCGCGGGTTTTGCCTTCGCCTATGCCTTTTTCTTTAAGCCTTGAGAGAGACGGCAAAACATCAATCGGCGGGTATATTCCTTTTTTGTTCAGCGTCCGGGATATTATAACCTGCCCCTCGGTAATATAGCCCGTCAGATCCGGAATGGGGTGCGTTTTATCATCTTCCGGCATGGTCAGAATTGGAATCTGCGTTATTGAACCCTTCTTCCCTTTTATTCTTCCCGCTCTTTCAAAAATAGACGCCAGATCGGTGTACATATAGCCGGGGTAACCCCTTCTTCCGGGAATCTCTTTTCTCGCGGCTGAAATTTCTCTCAATGCGTCACAATAGTTTGTCATGTCGGTGAGGATAACCAGCACATGCATATCGCATTCAAAAGCCAGATATTCCGCCGCTGTCAGCGCCACTCTCGGAGTCGCTATCCTTTCTATCGCGGGATCATCGGCGAGATTTATAAACAGCACACTTCTTTCA
>VMTI01000212.1 GCA_013791675.1 bacterium
CATATCTAATGCTGTTGCAATAACAGTGATGGCTATAGTTCCAATAATCATATATGCCCAATACATCAATCTATTTTTCTTTCTCACTGATATCTTCTTATTCTGCAAATCTTGATTATTTATTTCGTGTTCTATCATCTCAACTTATGTATTCCGTGTGTACGCCAATTGTTTTCATATTGAGATTATACCAAATGACAGATCAATTCATAGCATAAATGTGTATATATCTGATGGAACCTGCAAGAATATTTTGGGTTTTAAAAAGCAAGCATTCTAACAGAAATATAGCTTTTACTATCCCCTCGTCCAGGTTGCTGATGGCTATTTGAGTTTTGAGGCGACGAGGCCGGCGAGGACGGCGGCGTCTTCCGTGACGAATATTTTCTTTATGCTCCCGTCAAAAAGAACGCTGGCGTCTGCCGGGAATTCATCGTCCTGACCGAATACAGCAATAAGAACGGGCACACCTTCAAAGGGATATAATTTTACAGAACAATCTCCGGCAGATTCTTTGCTGACGCCCGGGCGATCAAGGTTTACAAGAAGCTTTTCGGGATTCGCGCCGTATTTTCTTATTACCGGTTCCACCGCGCGTTTTCTGAAAGCCGGATAATATATTTCCCCACCGTCCATTTCTTTAAAAGAAATCCATTTACCCGTTTCCTCGGGCAGACCTTCAATTTTTTTTATTAAGTAATGTAAAATGAGGACCGCGATAAAATCAGGTACGATTTTTCCGCTGACAGCGTCTGTCAGCGTGCGCTTCAAAATATCAACGGGATATTCATCGGAAAAAAAACCGACGGAAATATTTTTTTCATCCGTTATTTCGCCCAATTTATTATAGGCCTTATCTAACGCCGCATTATACCCCATCAATAACCTCTATTTTATCTCCTGTTTTAATTTCTCCGCCTTTGATGACAGCGGCGAATATACCAAGTGAGGGCAATCTGCATTTTGCCTCCTCTTTGTAGAACTTACACGGCTTTTGGCATATTTTACCTGATTCTGTCACCTTCAAAACCGCATTCCCCGCTTTCATATCGGTTCCCGGTTTAATTTCTCCCACCCTTATACCTGATACAGTAATATTCTCGCCAAAACCGGCGCAGCCAATTTTGTCTCCGCTGGCTTTCAGTTCATCAAAACTCTCTTTTGTGAAAAGACTGACCTGCCTCTCACCCGGGCCGCCATGAATATCACCCTCAAAACCGTGATTTTCCCTCAGGTATCCCGACGCTATGTTCTCCTTCATTCCTTTCCTTACGCTTACGCGTATTGCTATTATTTCCCCTTTTGAATTATCTACCATAGCAGGAATTCCATCATACTCCCTTTTTTAAAACTTCTTGTTTTGCCGTCGGCAATCATAAACGCATTCGCTTTAGTAAGAGAATAAATATCCGCCGAGCCGCTATATCTCTCAAGCGGATAGAGATAATAACCGCCGGCTTTTTCTACCGCTTTAACAGGATAGAAATGTTTTCTGCCGGGGTGGTGACTGAATTTTCTCCTGAGTTCTCCTTTCCTGAATTCCAGGGTGGGAATTTTACCCGACATTTTTTCCAGTGCGGGTTTTATAAACAACAAAAATGAAATAAAAGTTGAAACAGGGTTTCCCGGCGTACCCAGAACAAATGTATTTTTTCCGGCGCCGAAATAAACCGGTTTGCCGGGTTTCATTCGGATCTTGTGAAATATCTTCCTGATACCGCATTTCTTCAAGACATCAGGGACAAGATCATAATCTCCGACCGAGACCCCGCCGGTGACAATAAAAAAATCACTTTTAAGTCCCCTGCGTACTGATTTTTCCAGACTACTGCTTGTATCTGCCGCGATTCCCAGATAATCAACCTCAAAATTTAAATCCTTGAGCAGCGCGACAAGCATCTGGCCGTTGTTATTAAATATATCTCCCTTCCTAAGACTGCCGCCCGGCTCCACAAGCTCATCACCGGTGTTAAGAACAGCTACAGCGGGTTTTCTGAAAACTTTTAACCTTTTACGCCCAAGCCCCGCAATTATCGAGACCTCCGGCCCTCTTATGATTGTTCCCTTCTTTAGAATAATTGAACCCTTCCTTACGTCCTCTCCTTTCAAACAAATGTTGCTACCTTTTTCAATATTTTTTAAAATCTCCACATCTCCCGACGTATCTTCTATCATAACAACGCAGTCAGCGCCCGCAGGAACCGGAGCGCCGGTCATTATCTTGAAGCACTCACCTTTATAAATTTTCTCTGCTATAAATTCACCTGCTTTGATAATGCCCTTACATCTGAGTTTTACCGGGACTTTCTTTATATCCTGCGCCCTGACAGCGTAACCGTCCATAGCTGACTTGTTGAACGGAGGAAAATCGTATCCCGACTTTATATCGTCGGCGAGAACACTCCCCATAGCTTCAGTAATATCAACCTCCGCGGGTTTCAACCGGCTTACCCTGTTAAAGATATTTTTTCTGGCTTCTTCAAACTCAATCATCATATCACCTCTATCTCTGTCGCCTTGAAAACCGCAAACACTTCCGTCCCGATTTCAAGGTTCATCTCTTTAAACGATTTGCATGTTATAAGCACATGCAATTTTACACCAGCATCAACCACGAGGTCAACCGCGCCGTGCCTATCCGCAATGCCGACAACTTTTCCCTTCAAGCTGTTAAGGGCGCTGGAATCAAACCTTTTTTTTGCAACAATTATGCTTTTCGGATTAATACAGATTGAAGCGGTTCCTGTTCTATCCGTTGCCACGGAAATTTCCGCGCCGTCAGACAGCCGGACTTTTTTAACATCTTCACCGCCGCTGAGATTTACTCTGAAAACATTCCAAAGAGGAGTATCATTGAAACTGCCGTTTGCAAGAAACAGTATATTCCCGGGCAGGGTCAGTCTATACGCCTGGTTTAAATCATGGGTGGTCATAATAACCGTTTTTCCCGAATGTCTCACAAGATTTAAAACAGCCCCCTCAATTATATCCGAGTTCATCCTGTCTATATTAGCGGTTATCTCGTCAAAAAGAAGTACCCTTGTATCCAGAACCATCGCCCTTGCAATTGCGGCGCGTTTCTTTTCTCCCGCGGAAAGAGTGCGTATGTCTCTGTTACGGAACTCCCATATACCTAAATCTTCCATCACGGGTTGTATTATTTCTTCAATCCTGTTTTTTTCAACAGAGCGAAAAATAAGCCCCATCGCGACATTCTTCCCGACGGTCGTCCTGAAATAATAAGGATCCTGCATGACCATAGTCACGTCTCTCCGATTATATTTGCCGCCGCCTAATATAACATCCCCTTCGTCCGGGATATCCAGAAAAGCCATAATGTTCAGAAGAGTCGTCTTGCCTGAACCGTTCGGCCCATAGACAACAAAAAAGCCGCCTTCTTCTATATTAAGCGAAGATATATTCAGTACCGGCTTGGCGTCGTAACTTTTCCTGAGATTCTTCAGTCTATACATATTTCCTCTTAATGACCTGCAAGACTATATTTACCGTAAAAGCTATCGCGAGCAGAATTATTCCAAGGGCAAAGGCGAGAGAAAATTCTCCCCTGGAAGTTTCAAAAGCTATAGCTGTCGTGATGTTTCGCGTGTAATTTCTGATATTTCCCCCGAGCATCATTGAAACGCCGACCTCGGCAAATATTCTGCCGAACCCCGCAATCACGGCGGCGGCAATCATACCGCGCATTTCGGAGGCAAGCGCCAGTAAAGACCTGAATTCCCCCGCACCGAGGGTAACGGCCGTTTTTCTTATCCTGTCATCCGCATTTTCCAGGGCAGCCAGCGTCAGCGCCGTGATTATCGGGCTTGCAAGAACGACCTGCCCTATAATCATTGCATAAGGCGTATAGAGTAATTCAAAACTTCCCAAAAGACCCTGTCTGCATACAAAAGAATAGACAAGAAGCCCGACAATAACAGTAGGAAGGGCCATCAGCGTATTTAAAACGGTAACCAGCGCGCTTTTTCCTTTAAACCGCTTTGTCGCGATTATAAAAGCGGCAGGAAGACTCAGAAGCGTAGAAATAATTACGGATACTCCGGTTATCCACAGTGACGTCCATACTACACGCAGAAATTCAGGATCCAGTCGCCCTATGAGTATCAACGACTCACTGAGGCTGTTTAGAATAAAAGACATAATGTTAAAGCGGTTCAAAAAGAATTTTTCCGTTCTTTTTGAATTCTGCCGCTTTTTTCCTGCCGTTTCCCGAACTTATCCATTCAATGAACACTTCCGCTTCCGCCCGTTTTACGTGAGGATGCCGCGCGGGATTGACCATCATCACCGAATAGATGTTCTTCAGATTAACCGTATCCTCGAACACAGAGACCAGGCCGATCTTAGATTTGAAGGAAATAAATGTACCCCTATCCACTAGGCAGCAGCCCCGCTTTTCATCAGCGATTGTTAACGTCGCTCCCATCCCCTGACCGGTCTCCATATACCATTTACCCTGCGGCGCGATACCCGCTTTGCTCCATATGCCCATTTCCTTTACGTGGGTTCCCGAATTGTCACCCCGTGAAACAAATAATAATTTATCTTCAGCTATCTTTGCGAATACCTGCGATACGCTTTTAAAATTATTAAAGGTCTTAACCGTGTCTTCGGTCCCCGCAAGTATAAAGTCATTCCACAATATTTCTGTCCTGTTGACGCCGAAACCCCGCTCAATAAACTTTTTTTCCATTACAGGGGCGTGCGAAAGAACAATATCCACGTCCCCATTCTCCGCGTGTTTCAGCGCCTTGCCCGTACCGCAGGCAACGGCATGTATTCTTATTCCTGTATCCTTTTCAAATGCCGGAATAAGAACATCCAGCAGCCCGGAATTCTCGACGCTGGTTGTTGTTGCCATCTTTACAGTATTTCTGCGTCCGTATTTTACTGTTAACAAAATTATCAATAATCCCAATACACCTGATACAATAATTTTTTTCATCTTCTGTTTTTAATCTCTCGCCTGTTATCTTTTATTTAATCTTCCTCATATTATCCTGTCCTCCGCGGAATAAACATTCATTCTTCCGCCTCGGACAAAACCCGCGAGAGTCAAATTCCACTCTCTTGCCAGTTTGACCGCCTGGTCAGTAGGGGCCCCTCTTGAAACGATAATACAAACGCCTGTTCTCCTTATTTTAAACATTATCTCGCTGGACAATCTTCCTGAAGTGAGCATTATCATATTCTCAAAATCCAGTTCCTTTATCAGAGCTTCGCCTATTATCTTATCAAGAGCGTTATGACGGCCTATGTCTTCTTTGAAAACGGTAATTTCCTTTCCTGAGCTGAAACCCGCGCTATGGACCCCTCCTGTTTTTTTGAATAAGGTAGATTTTTTTTCAAACAGTTTCATCAGGCTCATTATCTTTTCGGCGGGAACATCAAAACCCTTCTTTAATTTTTTGCGGGGGATTTTATCCAGCATATTGTAAAATATAATACCCCTGCCGCAGCCGGATGAATACATCCTTTTAAACAGCATATCACCGGCGGCAAATTTCTTTTTCAGTTTAACATATGCCGTACTGTTATTTTTGTCAATTACAATTTTTTCAATATCCTCAACAGATTTTATTATCCCGGATGAATAAAGAAATCCTATACTCAACTCCTTAATGTCAAACGGACTGCATAGGAGAGTGACAAGCTCACTGCCGTCAAGGTCAATCGTCAGCGGCGCTTCGTCGGTGACAAAGTCCTTTATTTTCGACCTGCCCTTTCGGTCTATTTTCAGTATTTCAGTTTCCATTGGCTGAAAGCTTTTGCAGGTCTTCCGGAGTGTTGATATTAATAAAACATTCCATCTCTTCTTTATCTGCTTCTACATATCCGCATTTACAGTTCTCTAAAAGACGCCTCACCGAGAAATCATCTCCGTCGAGCAGTTCTTCCGTTTTTTCAAGAATGCTTTTTGAATACACTCCGCTGAGCGGCTCAATCCCCTTTCCGGTTTTCGGTATTATGCAGTCATAATCACCGTCCGAGGCCGCGCTCAGAATTTTTTTTATGAAACCGGCGTTCAGAAAAGGCATATCGCAGGCGGCGATAAAGACCTTGTCTTTTGAGGTGTGATTTAATGCGCTGTGTATTCCCCCGATCGGCCCTTTATCCTTTATGATATCGGCGACAATCACGCACTCGTTCCCGTATTCCTTAAATTTTTCCGGCGTGTTGGTTACAATTATTATCTCGTCGAAGAGTTCTTTCAGCGCATTGATAGCGCGCCTTATAATTGGAACCCCGTTCATATTAATAAACGCCTTGTCGACGCCGTTCATCCTTGAATTTTTCCCCCCGGCCAGTATCGCGCATGAGATATTACTATTCTTCATTTACGTCTTTTCCGCTTTCGGCCTTGATTTTCTCTATTTTTACCGCACAGACTTTATATTCCGGGATCTTTGATACAGGATCAAGAGCGGCGTTTGTCAGGACATTGGCGGCCGCCTCGCGAAAATGAAACGGAATAAATATGATTCCTTGTTTTGGTTGCGGGGAAACACGGGTTCTCAATTCAATACTTCCTCTCCTTGAAGATACCCTGACCATATCTCCATCCTTAAGTTTTAATTTTGCCGCATCGGCAGGATGAATCTCGGCGTAATTTTCAGGCACAAACTTATCAAGTACCTTCACTCTTCTCGTTTCGTTACCCGAATGGAAATGGTACAGGATTCTGCCCGTTGTGAGAATAAAGGGATATTTTTTGTCAGGAAGTTCCTTCGGCGGTATGAATTCCACCGCCGATAAAAGTCCTCTGCCGTCCGGCCTTTTAAAGACCGCGTCTTTGTATAAAAATATTGTACCTTTACTTTCAGCGTCAGGGCACGGCCACTGAAGAGAACCTTCACCGAGCCTTGAATGCGTGATTCCGCCGTATGAAGGCGCAAGGCGCGCTATCTCATCAGTAATCTCTGATATTTTTTTATATTCCATGTCGTAACCCATGGCGTCCGAGACAAGACACACTATTTCCCAATCGTATTTTGCTCCCTGCGGCGGGCTTTTCACGGGGTTTAAAAGCTGGACAGTCCTGTCCGTATTCGTGAACGTCCCGTCTTTCTCGTAAGCTGATGCCGCCGGAAAAACAACGTCCGCGAGTTCCGCAGTTTCGGACATAAATATGGTCTGGATTGCCATGAATTCCAAGTTCTCAAAACCTTTCCTTGTATGGTTCAGGTCGGCTTCCGTCATCATGGGATTTTCACCCATTATGTAGACCGCCTTAATACTACCCTTAAGTGATTCTTCCGCGAACTCCGATACCGGTATTCCGGGCTCGGCGGATATTTCAACGTCCCATGCCTTAGAAAATTTTTGCCTGACTTCCGGGTCCGCGACTTTCTGGTATCCCGGAAATACATTAGGCAGAGCTCCCATGTCGCAAGCCCCCTGCACATTTGCCTGACCTCTAAGAGGCATCACCCCCGCGCCGCGACGTCCAATATTCCCTGTTATCATTGCAAGATTCGATACTGACAGAACATTATCAACTCCGGTGCTGTGCTGTGTTATGCCCATGGTGAAAAATATCATCATATTCTTTGCGCCGGCAATGATGTCCGCCGCTTCTTCAATCTTAGCGCCATTGACACCGGTGGTTTTACTGACGCTGTTAAGGTCATACTTCAGCACGGTTTCCCTGAGAGCTTCAAAACCTTCGCAGTGCTTATCAATAAACTCCCTGTTTTCCTTCTCTTTATCAATTATGATTTTCATTATAGCGTTCAGCAAAGCGACGTCAGTGCCGGGATAATGCTGAATATACAGATCCGCTGTCTTCGCCATTCCGACGAACCTGGGGTCGCAGACGATTATTAACGGGCTGTGCTCCCTGTGGTGTTTTTTTACAATCTGGGCAATAACCGGATGTGTCTCCGCCATATTAGAGCCTATTATGAAAATCACATCCGAATCACAAATATCCTGTATTGAATTCGTCGCCGCTCCCGCACCGAATGCTTTTCCCATTCCCGCAACAGTTGACGAATGACACAGGCGCGCGCAGTTGTCCACGCTGTTTGTTCCGATGACGGCACGGGCAAATTTCTGCGCTATATAATTATCTTCGTTGGTGCACCTTGAAGAACCGAGGACGCCTATCGTCTTTGAACCGTATTTTTCCTTTATCTCCCGAAGTTTCCGGGCGGTATAATCCACCGCCTCTTTCCATGACGCTTCGCGGAATTTGCCGTTTTCCTTAATAAGGGGAGTTGTTAGCCTGTCTCCGCTGTTGGCATAAGTGTGCCCGAATCTCCCCTTAACGCAGAGACGCCCGTCATTTATGTTTTTATTTGCATTGCCTGCTGCCATTACCAGATTATCATTCTTATCCTTGTAAATTCTGAGGTTGCAGCCCACTCCACAGTAAGCGCATACAGTATCCGTGGCAGTCAAATCCTTAAGTTTCCCCTTTCCTATCCTTGGCTTCTCTATAAGCGCCCCGACGGGACAGGCCTGGACGCACTCGGCGCAGAACTTGCAGTCCGTTTGTTCAAGTCCCCTATCAAAAGGAGTTGACACTTTTCCTCCGTGCCCCCTCATAGCAAAACCGATTACATCATTGACC
>VMTI01000043.1 GCA_013791675.1 bacterium
AGGGCAAAATGACCGCGGACGGATGATGGATTTTTCCAGAGGCAGTCGGTATATGACAACATTCAGAAAAGAACCGAATACAAGGCCTGTTAAAAAAATCAAAGCATAAAAAAGAGCGACAGCGTTTAGAGGCAATGTTTCTGTCATTGCGCTTTGATTTTTTCAAACTCTTTCATAAATTTTTCCGCCATAACTTTGTTTCCCCCCGCATTAAAGGCGATGGAAGTATTGTAGCAAATATCCCAGTCAAAATATAAAGAAAGACATCTGCGGTAAGCGCTCAAACTACCGCCTATATCGCCCGAACGGTATTTCGCCCTGCCCAGGTCCTGCCATATTCTGTAATCCGCGGGAACGCCAATTGCCGCCTTTTCAAAAGCCGCGACTGCCTCGCGGGGTGAGCCGCTTTCTAAAAGTTTTTCGCCCTTTTTCCAGTTCAACTGAGAATAAGCAAAAACAAGGGCGTATATGAAAGCCGCCCAAGAGAGCGCTATTGCCGCTATTTTTTTAACGGAACGGTATTTTTCGTCTTCATTATTTTCATCTCTCATAATGATTCCGGCAAAAATAAAAAAAAGATAGACGGTTGAAATCCGCTGGAAAGGAAAAGCCGTCAGCGATGTGAAGATGAGTGCCATTACGCCGGCTTTATAAGGTGTGAGTTCAGGCGGCGTTTTTTTGAGCAGAACCGTCAGGACAAAAAGAAAAATAAGAGCGACTCTGAAAATTCCGAGCTCACAAATAAAATGCAGGATATCGCAATGAGCCCATTGGGGCGACATATGATACGGAAGGCCCGCTTTCAGACGGTATGAAGCGTAATTCCCCCTGTAATTTCCGGCGCCGACGCCCGTGAGAGGATTTTCTTTTATCATCTCCAGCGAAGTCCTGTAATAATTGATACGCTTTACGGAAGAATCGGAATAAGCGTTATCACCCGTTTTGAAGAACGAAAAATAAAGAAGAGCCGAAAGAGCCGCGCCGGCCGTTAAAATAATCAGCGCTTTTGATTTTTTTGTTCTCTTAAAAAGCAGATAAGACATTGCGGCGGCAAAACCCAGATACGCCGACTGGCTTCTTGTAATAAGAAGCGCCGCGAGGCCGCAGGCAAAAGAAAAAAACGCCTCATAATAAATACTGTTGGAAGCGGGCGAAGCTGTTAAGGATGCGGGGATATTTCCAACAGGCTCATTTTTTCGGCGGTGAGTCAGCAGTATATCAGCGCTGAAAGGAAGAACAGCCGCCAGATACGCCCCCATGTACATGGGATTACCGAATGTAACATAAGGAATGGGCGCGTTAAAAGGATTGAATTTTGAGAGCTGCTGGATAACGGCAAGAAAAGAAATCAAAGCCGACAAGCGTATAACAGTTTTTTTAAGGCATTTATCTTCACATATTGGCGAGCGCGAAATATATAGATAAAGACAGAAAGGCGCGAGAAAGCGGAACAACTGAAAAAAATTAAAATTCTCCAAAAAGATCGACACGATCACGATTAAAAAACCCGCTTCAGGAGCTTTCAAATCATAAAAAAGAGTTCTTTCCCCCCTCTCGTAAAATAAAAGAGTCAATAAAAGAAGTGTCAGAAAATATTTAGCGCCCCAGAATGAGTCGCTGAAAAAAGGAAAAACCGCGAGAGATGAGATTATAAGAAAGATTTTTAGCATAAAAGAAACGGGGGCGGCCTAAGCCGCCCCCGTAAAACAAAACACTAACAGCTTACCACTCGTGAATGATACTACCTTTGGTGTCAGTCGCAATGCAGTTGACTTTGAACTGCCCCTCGTACGTACCGCCTGGAGCTGCCTTGCCATTGTTGAACCACCAGCCACCTGTGTTGGCGTTAATAGACGCTAAGCTGGTGCCAGTGCCCTCATATGTAACCGTATCCGAAGTGGGAACAAGCGAGCTTCCACACTTTGCATCAGGGATTGCCTGGATGTAAGTCGGTGTTATTTCCGCCAACCTACTCGGCCAAACACCTTCCATGTTACCGTAGTAAATGGACAATGCGCTGCGAACCGCTCCGAGCTGTCCTTTACAAGCGGCTTCCTGAGCTTTTCTGATCAAGTCTGCGAACTTAGGAATGGCCACAGCGGCCAGAACACCAATAATTGCAACTACGATCATGAGCTCGATCAGAGTAAAACCTTTTTTCATCTGTTTCATTTTTCCCACCCCCTTTTAGCCCGAGTTAAGAGCTAATACAAGTCTAATATGTTCCATCGGCTTTGTCAATAGTTGTGGGCGCTCTACAGGCGTGACGAATGATATTTATCAAAAGCGGCAAAAAAGATTAGATTCGGCTAAAAACCGGAAAGAGCAAAAAAAGATAGAGGTATTCTACCAATAGCCGTTAGAACATTTTTGCTAACGGGGTAAATTTTGTACAATATTTTTAAGGGATATACCTGGGTACACTCGTCAGATTAGGGAGGAAGCTCAAATCTGATTTG
>VMTI01000169.1 GCA_013791675.1 bacterium
GACGTGGTTCGCGCCGGAGCTGTCACCCGGAGCCACTTTCTGGAGCTTTGATTTTAGCGCATGGTCGAATAACACAAATTACACTATAAGCGCAAAGGCTCAGGATAGCGCCGGTAACTGGTCGGCTGTTTATTCGACGGTCACATTTTTCTACGATACTACCGCGCCTGTAAGCGTAGCCACGGCTCCTGTTAATGGAAAAATTCTTGCCACACTCACTCACATAGGCGGCACGGCGGCGGATGTCACTTCCGTTATAACCGGCGTGAAAGTCAAAATCATCGATTTGACGCAGGGCGCGACATATTTTGACGGCGGCGGCTGGGGGCCGACAGATTTCTGGCTGGCCGCTTCTTTTGCTCCTTCCGACTGGTCTTACAGCTTTAACGATGTTTACTGGACGGAAGGACATGTTTATAAAATACAGTCCCAGGCGACGGATGCCGCGGGGAACATAGAGTCCGCTGTCAACGAGAGCACTTTCACATTCAGCAAAGTCGGAGTCAAACTGCAGGTTCTTCTTCCCGGCGAAACCGCGGTGCCGGGAGTATCTCCCGGAAAGAGCGGTACGCCGAGCGCGCAGACAGCCGGAGTCGCTTTCAGCGTGACGGTAAACGCTGTTGGCGATTTGTGGAATGTCGCCGCAAATGCAATCGCGACGGTTCAGCTTGCTACGACAGATACTAATGATACGGATCCGTCATCGGCGGCGCTCGTAAGCGGAACAAAAGTTTTTTCCGTAACGATGGTGACTGCGGGAACAGCGACGATAACGGCAAGCGACACTGATGGAACGCCTCTTTTGCCGGAGACAAGTGCTGAGGTTAATGTAAATGCTAATACTCCGTCGAAACTTCAGGTTCTTGTGCCGGGCGAGGCCGCCGCCGCAGGCACGGGCGGTGGAAAAACGGGTGCGCCCGATGTTCAGTATGCGGGAGCTGTTTTCACGGTGACGGTCAACGCCTGCGATAACTACTGGAATGTTGTTTCAACAAATTCCACGGTAAACGTAACAACAAGCGATAACGCCGATACCGATCCTGGTAATATTGCTCTGGTGAACGGCACGAAAAACGTGCCGGTTATATTTGTAACTCCGAGTACGGGAACGATGATAACAGCAAGTTACGCGGGATACAGCGACGGTGTGTCGGCTTATATTGTGGTAAGTTCTACGGATGTGGTGCCGCCGACGGTGGGAATAACTGAACCAGCAGTCCTGTATACCAATAGCGTAATAAAAATAGCCGGTACGGCGAACGATAATGTGAAAGTTAGTTCTGTGACGCTGTGGATAGAAAGAGAAGATTCTTTTGTCTGGACCGGCGCAGGCTGGAGTGGCGCGGGCCTGTGGCTACCCGCGAACAATGTTTATGTTTCATCGTGGTCATATACGGCCGCTGCTTCCTGGGACGACGGCATCTCTTATGATATTATCGCCAAAGCAAAAGACAGCAACGATAACTGGTCAACCGTTTATGATACGATAACATTTACTTATGACATTTCGCTTCCGACTTCCACCGTGACATATCCGGTGATAGGCGGCCAGTATACCGATGTCGCCGCTATTACGGGAACTTCTGACGACGCGGTTACCGCGGTAAATGCTGTATGGATAGAGATTAAGCGGGATGAGGATAATTATTTTTGGACAGGTTCTTCATGGTCTTCTGTGCAGTTTGCGCCCCTTGTTTCAGGCACAACTTCATGGAGTTATGACGCATCATCCGTTAGCTGGTCAACCGGCTCTTATTCGCTTTGGAGCGCTGCCGCGGATATGGCTAGCAATGTGGAGGTAACAGGTGCGCCTGTGACATTTGAAATATTGCTTTCAACGCCGAATGCTCCGTCGGGATTTGCGGGAACGGCTGTGAGCGCGGCGGGAATAAAATGGAGCTGGGCGGATGTGGCGAACGAAAGCGGGTATAAGGTAAAGACGGCTACGGGCGGGGTGAGAGCCGATTTAACTGCGGGTTCGACTTTTTATATAGAGCAGAGTTTGAGCGTAAATACGTCTTATCAGCGATATGTGGAAGCGTATAATGCCGGCGGTTTAAGCGCGAGCGCGGTTGCTGTTAAATATACTTTGGCATACCCGCCTCTCACAACTTTTGTGGTTTCTTCGTCAACAGGTTCCGTTACCATAACATGGCAGGACAATTCAAATCCCGCGGGAACGAGATGGGGTATTGAACGCTCGACGGATAATTTCTCGGCTAATATATGGGTAATCAGCACATTCATAAGCGGTTATACGGCGACGAGCTATACGGGCACGGGGCTTTCGCC
>VMTI01000059.1 GCA_013791675.1 bacterium
ACTGAACTTGAAATTAGTTTGCAGAAATGTCAGCGTTGAAGAAGCGCTCGCGGCGGTTCCTGAAGTTATAAGAATTCTTAAAAGTTTTGACCCTGCAATACCGAATGACCTAACTGTTTATTTTGGTTTAAAAACAGCCTGCGAAAAAGGGTTTAGGGAAGTGATGACCGGCGACGGAGCGGATGAGCTTTTCGGGGGGTATTCGTATATGCGGGATATGAAGGAATTAAACAATTATATCAGCAGATTAAGCAAAAAGATGTTCTTTAATTCCAACAGACTCGGAGATTTTTTTAATACGGAAATCAAACAGCCTTACATAGATAAAAAAATGATTGAGATTGCTTTAAAAACACCCGCGGATTTAAAAATCGGAAAAGAGAAAGGCATTTTACATGGAAAGTGGATATTGAGAAAAGCTTTTGAAAAAGTTTTACCCGCGAAAATCATCTGGCAGAACAAAAGACCCCTTGAAGTCGGTTCCGGAATGGCAAAGTTAAGAGAAATTATCCTGTCAAATATATCCGACGCTGAATTTGAAGAAAAGAAAAAAATATATCCTGTTAAATTTTTTAATAAGGAGCATTTGTATTATTACGAGATATATAAAAATGTTGTAGGAAAAATTCCAAAACCAAAAGAGAATGAAAAAAGCTGTCCCGGTTGCGGCGCCGGAATAAAAATGGATGCTTTTCACTGTCAAGTTTGTGGGTATGTTTCAATGTCATAATAAAGGAGGTGATGAAAGATGGAGAAAAAGAAGGTAGGAAAAAAAATTATTGCCCGTCGTAAAAAATGTAAGGCAAACGGTACGGGATTATCTCATTATATCCTTGCGGATAAGAAATGAATTATGCTCCAAAACATCTGAAAGGTCACGGCGACACAAAGCGTGGCCTTTCAGTTTGGGATAGTGCAAAGAGACGATTTTGTTGGATTTTTAGTGGAATTCCCTGCCCTTGAGGGTATTGGAGGAAAATAAGATATGGCAAAAGAAAAAATTACGAATAACTTTATATCATCACAGAAAAAATATTTTAATACCGGCGATGGGTTTCAACTTCAACCTATGGATATCGGGCATAAACACTATATCGGATTGATATCTCCGGATACAGCATTCTGGACGCTGGTTAAAAAAAATTGCCTTGGTCAGGTTTTGACAGATTCCTCTTTTTTATACAAATATCGTAAAAAAGAAAAATCTTTTCTGAACGAAATGAATCTTTTGAGATTTGGCCTAAAACCTTCCGCAGTTTATTTTAACCCGACTGACCGCTGCAATATGAATTGTTCATATTGTTATATTCCTGAAGAATTGCGAAAGCACGGTAAGCATATGTCCACCAAAAGGGTTCTAAAAGCATTGGAAATACTGAAGGATTATTTTCAAGCTACCTTGCCTAAAGACCAAATACCGCAAATTGTTTTTCATGGCGCAGAGCCAATGCTTAACAAAGAAGCCGTTTTTTCTGCCATAGAGAGATTTGACAAATATTTTCGTTTTGGCATACAAACCAATGGGACACTGTTAGACAGCGAGGCTATAAAATTTTTAACTTCAAGAAAAATAAGCATTGGGCTTTCTATTGATGGCGGAAGCGGTAAGGTGGCAGACAAACTTCGTAAAACATGGAATGGGAAGGGGGTCTTTCAAAAGGTAACAAAGGTG
>VMTI01000026.1 GCA_013791675.1 bacterium
AAAAACACGGCTTTTTCGCGGGGCTGTATGCTGCAGAGCGCCTCCACGGGCACGGCGTTTACGAGTATTTCCACTTTTTCCAGATTCGCTTCCCTGAATCCGGAATGTTTGTAATCAAATGACGCGTAGCCCTTGCTGACGGATTTGAGGTCGGAATAAAGTCGGCTATCATTTCGGCCAGAGGCAGTTTGTATTTGAGTATGACTTTCTGCGGATTAATATAGGTGAGGCTGATGTATTTTGAGCGGCGCGATTCAAGGAGTTTCATGCACTGTCCCAGCCATTTGTCGGGCGTTATAATTGTCGCCGTTATTTCGGGCTCGTACACTTTTGAGATGCCTTTTTTGTCCGGCCATTCGTCGGGGCGGGAGATGTCGAGCATTTCGCCGTCGTGAGTTTTTACGCGGTAGATCACCTGCGGGGCGGTGGCGAGTATTTCTATGTCCGACTCTCTTTCCAGCCGCTCCTGTATTATTTCCATGTGGAGAGAACCCATAAACCCGAGGCGGAAGCCCAGCCCGAGCGTCTGGGACTGTTCGGGCTCCCATGTGAAGGCCGCGTCGTTGAGGTTGAGTTTCATTATGGCTTCGCGGAGCCTTTTTTCGGTTGTGTCGCCTATGGGATAGAACGACGAGAAAACAAAAGGCTTGATTTCCCTGAACCCCGGCACGGGCGCGGTGTCATCTTTCGCGCCGGTAACGGTGTCGCCTATTTTTACTTCATCAAGGCTTTTTATACCGGCTATAAAGTATCCCACCTCTCCCGCGGTGAGGTTTTTCTTTTTTTCAGGTTTCATCCGGAAAATTCCGGTTTCCTGCACCTCGTATTCTTTGCCCGAGGCGATGGCTTTTATTTTCATGCCCGCATGTATTTCGCCGTCGTAAACGCGGATGTATATGATTACTCCCCTGAAAGGGTCAAATGTGGAATCAAAAATAAGCGCCTTGAGTTTGCCAGCCGGGTCGCCTTCGGGCGGCGGCACGGATTCTATTATTCTGTCGAGAAGATTAGTGATTCCCGCGCCTGTTTTAGCCGACAGTGGGATTATTTCCTCTATCCCGCAGCCGAGCAGCCCCGCGATGTCCGCGCTTACGACGTCTATTCTCGCGCTGGCGAGGTCTATTTTGTTTATGACGGGTATTATGACGAGATTGTTTTCCCGCGCCATGTTCAGGTTGGCTATGGTTTGCGCTTCAATGCCTCCCGAGGCGTCCACTATGAGCACCGTGCCTTCGCACGCGGTGAGAGAGCGGGATACTTCGTAGGAGAAATCAACATGGCCGGGCGTATCTATGAGATTAAAATTATAGCCCCGGTAGGGGAGGCATACGGCTTTAGCTTTTATTGTGATGCCGCGCTCTTTCTCCAAAGGCATGCTGTCCAGTTGAGGCGTTTTGCCCATATATTTTTTCGTAATGCCGGTTACTTCCAGCACACGGTCGGCAAGAGTTGACTTGCCGTGGTCTATGTGGGCGATAAAGGAAAAATTCCGTATATTTGTTAGTTTCATAATTATTTTGGAGAAGTATACAAAATAATCTATAATTAAAAAATGGATAAAAAGCTGATAACGGTGACAGGCTACGTTCAGGGCGTGGGATTCCGCTGGTTTGTCCGCGGGGAGGCCCGGGCGATGGGGCTTCGCGGATGGGTGCGGAATCTCAGCGCGTGCGGCGTGGAAATTTTCGCCGCGGGAGAAGAAAGCAAGTTAAAGGAATTTATCGCCGCTCTTTACAGCGGCCCCGGAGAGGTGACGGACATACAAATTTCACCCGCCCCGGAAGACGCGCCTGTGGGGTTTGATATAAAATTCTGATTTTTCCTTGCTGACAGAAACGGGAAAATATAATAAAATGCAGGACGTCCCCATTTTCCCCATTTTCCCAGCTATGAAGAATGAAATATTCTTCGCACCTCTCTTAGAGAGGACAAACAACAAGTAAACAGTAAAACAAACCAGAAGTAATCTTCGCGGGCTTAAAATACTTGACAAATATAGATAGGTTTGATACTATGTATATAA
>VMTI01000074.1 GCA_013791675.1 bacterium
TAGAATTGGGGCAAGAAAGAACGCGGCTTTTAAAGATGCTGTTTGATGCTATTAATGCTGGCGAAGAAAAAACATTTCGGAGACAAAAAATAGTATCTAACAAGGAAGCGTTTGGGAGACATTTAATTAGTATCTAATACGCCGCCCTGGATGATAAAGGCATGGGAAAAAGACACTTACATATATTCTGCTTGTAGTTGTAATGGCCGCAATAAGCGGAATGATTTACGGAAATGTATTCGCGTGAAGGTTGAAGATATGACGAGGAGCTAATTTTTTTTGCCTGAATTATTTATTAACCTTTGATAAGCAGCGAGGCAATTATGGACAGAATCAGGGCGGCGGTTATTTTAATTGTGAATTTCTCTTTATAAACGATTGATGAGAGGATGAGCGTTATTACCATTGTTTGCGAGAGTATTCCCTGAACAAGCGAGATGGGCCCGGTACTCCAGGCCTTTAACATAAGATAGTATCCCGCGATATTGAGTATGCCTATGGCAATTCCAAGAGCGGTCAGTTTGCTTTTTGAGGAAGCGGTTTTGGGAGGGCGCATAATATATTTGCGCCCTATAAAAGTGAAAGCGCTTGCCATGGCATAGGAAAAAAATATGTAAGGTATTTTTTCAACTTTCATCGCGGCCAGTTTACCGACGGTCATTGAAAGAGCTATGGCAGCGGCGGCGATGAGGATGTATATAATTCCTTTCCTGTGGGATTTTGATTTTTCTTCGCCTGACACGCCGTTATTTTTGGCAAGCAGGAAGAGGGTGAGGGTGGACAGAGCAATTCCGCAGTACTGTTTGGGAGAGGGGCTGTCTCCGAAAAAGAGCAGGCCTATCATTATTACGAACACAGAATTGAGTTTATTCAGAGGCATGGCTATGTTCGCGGGTATGTGTTTCATGGCTGATATTTTTAAACTTGTCCCGCCGGCCCAGAAAAAAGAATTCAGCGCGGCGAAGAATAGGAGAGCGCGAATATCTTGGGGGGTATTCCCACGAGAAATCATTATTATGCCCGCGATTAAAGTGACCGTGACCGATTGTATGTTTACAAGGTGCAGGCTCTGAAAGCCGTTTTCAGCGCCCACCTTATAAAGGAAATTTATGACGCCGTATATAAGTGTCGCCGCGAGAACATATGTAAACCAATCCATGGGTAAAATTACATAATAAAACTCATTCCCTGCAAGAGCCGGAGTTTTCGCGCGAAAAATGAAGGCCGGGTATCCGCAATGGCGATTTAACGCGCAATTTTGTCGGCGGAAAAAGAAAGTGCTATAATGACCTCTATGAAATGTTTAATAGCCGGTCACCGCGGAGCGGCATCTCTGGCGCCCGAAAATACTCTCAAAGCTTTTAAGATAGGGCTGGAGAATGCCGACGCTGTTGAGTGCGACGTGAGATTAACAAAAGACGGCGTTTTCGCCGTGATGCACGACAGCGATTTGAGAAGAACCGCGAACCGCGATGGAAAGGTTAAGGATTATACAATGGCAGAGCTCGCGGAGTTTGACGCGGGAGACGGTGAAAAAATTCCTTCTCTTTCAGATGCGCTGAAACTTACCGCGGCCTTCGGCAAGACGCTGATAATAGAAATTAAAACCGAAGATGGCGAGCGGCCGGAAGCCGCGGCGCGGGCGCTTCAAAAAACATTTTCCGCTTTCGGGAGCCTTCCGCAAATAATCGTGTGCTCTTTTAATCACGAAACGCTTAAAAGTGTCAGGAATCTCATCCCCAAAATTATAATAGCCGCGACAATGAAAGAGGGCATGACGGCCGGGGAAATAGAATCCGAGATGTCCGGCCTTGACACCGACGGTGTGAGCGTTGAATTTCACAGCCTTTCAAGGGAACTTGCCGCTAAAATAAAAGCGCGCGGCATGTTTCTTCAGGCATGGGTGGTGAACAAGGAAGAAGATTTTAAGACGATGTTAAAAATGGGCGTTGACTGGATATATACGGATTTTCCAGGGAGATGGCGATGAAAGAAATACCAAATACCCCGTCCCGTATTTTAACCGAAGGCTCTATTCTGAGGGCGATTTTCACTTTATCCTGGCCCGTTGTCGCGGCCAATATTCTTCAGACGGTTTACAATCTCACGGACGCTTTCTGGGTGGGGCGGCTGGGAGAGGCGGCAGTGGCGGCAGTTTCATTCAGTTTCCCTATTCTCTTCCTTTTAATATCCATAGGCGCGGGGCTTTCCATTGCGGGCACTATTCTTGTCGCCCAGTATAAGGGAAAAGGCGA
>VMTI01000183.1 GCA_013791675.1 bacterium
CGCGGGAGGGATTGTGTCTGACCCTCCCACCCAGTTGATAACTGCGCCGTTTGTCGCGGAACTGTATGCCACCCCGCTCTTAACACCACTGAAATCTCTGAATGTCCAGTTTACTCCCGATCCGTCCGCCTTAACATTATAATCCGCCGTACCCGGCGTATCGTTAAATACGCAGTTGTAAATGTAGCGGCGGATGCCAATGCGCTTGCCCTGATATAGCTTGAATCACCGGCGCTGTCCTGAATATTATCAAAAGTCCCGCTGCTTAAATCCACAACGGTCGTCCCCGCATACTGTAATCTTAAACCTTCCGAATTGAGGTTAGAAAATTTATAGTTACTCGCGTTTATTGCTCCGGATGTTATAAAGCCGTAATATGTTCCGGCAACTGCCGACGTGGATATTGTCGGATTTGCCGGTGTGCCAATCATCTGAATTGTTCCTGCGGTGTCAACAGTTAATTTTGTCCCGATGGGCGAATCATTAAACTCAATCTTTTTCTGGATATTCTGGTCGCCAGATGATGAAATGGATACAAAATAAAACACATCGTCTAATTGATAATCCCCCGTCTGGACTGTAAACTTCACGCCTCTATTGTTTGATATATGTTCAAACCCTTCTGTCACTGTTCCCGGTGTATCATCATATAAAACTGTCCCTGTCCCTCTTTTTACCGAAAATTCAGATGTAGCCGCTGCATTTATGCAGCGAACTTCCCATAATTCCGTCAAGGTCTTTCCATCCTCCGTTGTAGGATAAGAAATTGACCCCGTCCCCTTTAATGTTGAATTCGGCAGCGTCGCTGTTGACACATACAACAATTCCCCATAGTTGAATTTCTGTAGGGGCAGGGCTTGTCCCTGCCCAACATGATAATCTCCCCAAACCTGCACTGAACCCTGCAAAGTATCTTGATTATATGAAATAAGATAAGACCCCGCGGTGTCCATACCTGCGGCATCTACTTTTGTTGTGGAATATAGATTACACCCTTTTAATGTTAGTTTTGAAACAGCCGTACTATCATAACCAATATCACCACTCGTATTATTACCGCTCTTACCCAATGCACAGTTCACCACCGTATTGTTTATGGAAGCTTGTGAGTAAACACCATAAGCATTTGAGTAACTCTCATTATTGCTGACGATATTATTGTTGGAAGTGTTGTTAATATAAATACCAACAGAAGAATTCAAATAGCAATCATTGTTGGCTATTACATTACCGTTAGAATTGGTATTAAGGTAAATCCCTGCCGAAGAATTTGAATAACAACTATTACCGCTTATCGTATTATTGGCACTTGAGTTAAGGTAAATGCCACCAGAAGTATTTGAGTAACAAATGTTGTTGGTTATTGTGTTGTTGAAACTGTTGAAAAGGAGAATACCATAATTAACATTCGAGTAACAACTATTATTGCTAATCGTGTTGTTGGAACTATTCCAAAGGTAAATGCCGTAATATCCGTTATGAATACTTGAATAATTTATTTTGCCTCTTGTTCCGGCGCCATCAAAAGTTATTCCATATTTTCCGGCAACAGCAACTCCCACACTGCTCACTTCCACATAATGCATATTGAAGTTTGCTTCTGTTTGTGAATAGTTTCTGATGTATGTTTTATAAGATGAATTTTCCGATGCAATCAGGCAGTTTCTCGTTGACGGCGTTGTATCAATATTGCCCTGAACATCAAACTTTCCGCCGTTATTCACAATAATTCCATGTTCTCCTGCCGAAACACATTTAATTTTCAGTGTTGAAATATATCCTGTATTCGGCGGCATCAGAAACTGACCGCCGTTCATTATTTCAAGGTTTCCCGCTACGGTCAGAGTCCTTGAGGAGACAGCCCCGTCAAACTTCAAAGTCCCGAAATTCATGACGCTGACAGAAGAGCACATTGCTTCAAACATATTAAATGTTACCGTATGCGAAATCTGAACAACGCTTAATGAATTGGGGACAGTTCCTTTATCCCATGTTGCGCCCACTCCCCAGTTCCCACCCTGAATGCTCTTCCAGATTCCGCCCTGCACAACCTGCGCCCAGTTAGAATTATTGTAATTGACAGACGGAACCGTTCCTGACGATGTCCACGAACTCCAGTTATTAGCATCGTCTTTTGCTTTTATCGCAAACCAGTAAGTCACGCCTTCGTTAAACCCCGCCAATATCGGCGGTTCCTGCGAGCCCGGAGCGGCTGGAGTCCACGACTGAACATAAGTATGAGTCCAGCTCGCGTTATAATCCGCAGTCCCTATATATTTCGTCGCGTATTTTACATCATACTGCGAAGCGCTTCCCCCCATCGTCCCGTCGTCTCCAGGCGCTGTCCATTTAAGCTGTATCTCGCCCGCATTACTACCGACGAGAGCCGTGAGATTTGATATTGCCGCAGGCGGGGTAATATCTTTCAGAATATAAAAAACGTCATTCATAGTGCCCGTGGTGCCCGCTACGTCCCACGCCCGGACAGACACATAATTGGTACCCGGCGAAGAATACAATGAATTGAAATTAACTGTCCAATCAGTTGTATAGTTTGCTGCCCCACCGGGAAGAGCGATATTAGTCCAGTCAATTATTAAGTTTCCCGTCTGGGAAGGCCCCGACATCACTTTGTACTGTATCGTATCCAGACCTGTCCCGGCGTCCGCAAAATCAACATTGTAAGTTGTTCCGGCGCTGTTCCTTACGACATCATCGCCGGTCTGATTGTCAGCAATATAAGGCGGAGTTGTATCCGCCGGAGCCTGCGTGCTTATCACAACTTTCACATAATTTGTCCATATCTCACCAACATTTGGGTTTGAATACTTCCCGCCGACGATAATCAGGTCAAGACGGCTTGTTGTTGTATCTATGTATTGAAGATAACCCAACGAAATCGTACTTGAAAGCGTCACCTCCGCAACCACGCCTGTGTCGCTGTCAAAAATATCCCGCGCTTTCGTCTGATAATTCCAGATTCCAAGTTTACAATACTGGTTTCCCGAATTAAAATCGTTCCCCTTACCCACCCACTCGACGGAAATGCCGTCAATCGTATTTGTATCTTCGCCGATAATAAATTTAAAATGGTGCATTGCATGAAGCGCTGTAGCGGTTGAAACATAATGGCTTGCATCAGAGGAGTTGACTAAAGAATACGCGCTCGCAGGAAATGCCGCCTGCCCCGCTATGTCAGGATTCGATATGCTGAGCCAGTTGCTGTCAACCCAGTAACCCACTTTATTTGTGTCCGACGAGCCGCCCGAAAAATCATATATTGCCTCGCCCGCATAAATGTTAGAAATTGGCAATGCAGCTAAAAAAATTGCGCAAGCAAGTTTTCTACATTTGAACAATATTTTTTTCAACAGCCACTCCTTAAAAAAAGATACATCCCTCAGCTTATTTTACACGGCACCCGCAAACTATATTCCTTTTCCAAACCCTGCTATAATGATAAATTAAAAAGTCAAGTTTGTCTATGTGCTTTATATCACAAAGACACGTCATCGCTAAAACGGCATTGCCTCTAAATTTTCTTAACCCTCATCCGGCACCGCGTTTTCGCCGGTTTTACGGTCGGGCTGTTCGTTAAAAAGCGCCTCGACTTTATCAACAAGCTCCCTCGGAGAATAAGGTTTCTCCAGATAGCCCGCGACGCCGTAACGTTTTGCCGTGGCAGATATCACCTCTCCTGAAAGCCCCGAAATGAGCAGAACTTTTGACGGAGCCCTGCCTTTGTCTTGAAGCAGTTTCATCAGATGGTCGCCGCTTAAATACGGAAGCCGCAGATCCAGCAGCACCAAATCAAAATCCTCCTGATAAAGCCTCGCGAGAGCCGACGGGCCCTCGGATTCATAAAACACATCATAGCCCTCGCGCATAAGCGTAAAACCGCTCAGCGTCCTGATACCGGGGTCATCGTCCACAATCAGCACTTTTTTAGATTTCATATCCTATATTCTATCACTAATTGAGGCGGCTGTCTACGTGATATATGTCACAACTTTCAGCGACGGAGGATTTTGTTTAAAAGCGTTTCGTCCGCCGTGGCGGGGCCTGACGGAGTAATTCCCCTTTTTTGTAAAAGGGGTGTCAGACCGGAGGTCTGACGGGGTATTTATTAAAAACTATAATGCAGCCGGACAAGATAGCCGCGAGAATCATAATCTTCGGTATCAGTTTTTTCGTCGTTCTTCTCAAAGCTGAAACCCGATGTGACAGAAAGATTCTCCCGCGCATTATAAGTTATTTCCGCCGAATAATTCAGCAGAGCTGTTTTTATATCCTCCGCACAAAGAGGCGTCGGGAGCTTTATTCTTGAAGTTTTTGAACCGTATAAAAACAGATTCAGTTTTTTTGTAAACTTTAAATTGGCGCCCAGCGACAAAGACACTGTTTGGTCGACAGACTTATTGTAAACATTTTTCGTTTGGTTAGTTGTGTAACCGGCATCAAACGACATACGGGAACCGATAGAACCGGAGTAAGCGAAAGACAAAACGCCTGTTTCCAAATCCTGTCCCGTAGCGGTTGAGGCGTAATTCTTGAAAACAGAATCGGAAAAGCCTGCCGAGAGCATCTGATTCCCTATACGGTAATTGGCGCTGACATTCAGCCCCTTCGTTTCGTTGCTGAGAAGCGTGGAAGAACTTCCTTCAACCTTGTTCAGCGTTGACGAAACATTAATTCCCGGAAGGTTTTTCACGTTCATTTGAAAACCGTAATTCGCCGCGGTCTGCTTTGTCGTGACAACATCAGCGGCATTATCCAGATTATCTTCGGATGATTGAAGCGCTCCGCTGAGTCTTAAAAATTTAAAAGGATAACAGCCCGCCGACACTTCGGAGGTCTCCCTGTCAGGATAGAGGCCGGGGCTCGAAAGATTTAAAAAATCCGCCTCGGCTATTTGATATTTGCCGGCCAAATCAAAAATCTTTGTAAAAAAACGCGTTTCAAATCTGTACGCCGCGCCTGTTGTGGAAAGGCCGAGAGCATATGTTTCCGACGCAGAGGTATAATTGTTTTGCCGCCGCGCGCTTGATGCGCTCTCGCCCTTAAAATCCATAAACCCGCATGCCCACCGGAGCTCGGAACTCAACACCTCATTTTCGAGTGCGGAATTTGACGGGCCCGGAGAGCTTATGGAACTTTCGGAATCAGAAGTCTGTACACCGGAAAACTTTAAGATAAAACCCGCAGGCAGTTTCAGCGAAGTGTTGACTCCGCC
>VMTI01000199.1 GCA_013791675.1 bacterium
CTTAAAATGTCCTTGAGCTTAAAACGTTGTCTGTCAGTTAGATTTTTTCCTCTCTTGAGGAAACACCAGCGTGTATGTTTCAGTATCGGTTCATACCCTTCCTGTTCAAGTCGTCTGGTTTCTTCCGCACGCACTTTATCTATGGCCTTATTTAGGTTCGCTACAATATGGTAACGGTCAAGAATATGTACGGCATTTTTTATCTTTTTGCGGATTACTTTTAGATATGGTTTCCACATGTCGCTGCATACGAACTGAATCCCTTCGCTCCATTCTTCTCCAAACTTACGAAAGAATCTCAGCATTGTCCTTGCTGTCCGGTCTTTCCCTACCCATAACAGTCTGCGGCAACCTTCATTAAGCTGATAAATAACTGTCAGATATTTATGACCGCGCTGGTACTGAATCTCATCTACGCCAATAGCTGTAACACCTTTCACATCACGACGTTCAAGACCCCAATGAACAATCCATTCCACTGACCGGTACACACTCTGCCAGCTTGTCTTGAATATCCTGGCTGTTTCACTCCAACTAAGCCGCCTCGCCCAGTTCGCCAGAAACTGCTGATACACCCTGCATAGCTGATGTTTCCCATCTGCCCAAGGAATATATTCAACCCTTATCCCATGTTCCTTACATGACACACGCCGCATATGATACAGTAATACCACTGCATATCCCCACAACGGTATAAACTCAAATCTGCGAGGAGATTTTCCTGTGTCGTATGTCGGTCCTGGCCGCTTACATACGGAACATAGACCTTTAGTGTTTTTCCGAGGCATTACTTCTACTTCCAGAATATTTTCTCCTTTACTTTTCCCCCAGCTTACGTTTCCGTAAGTAAATCCCTTGATTTTATGACATCTATTTATTACAGTTCTTATAAGCATTGGCTCACCTCTATTTGTTAAAGCTTTTTGCCAAAACATTTTAACAAATAAGAGCCAATGCTTCATTTTTTTATACTACGTGATTACAATCATATTTCCTGTACTGATATCTATCTACCCCAACCTTTGTCCTTCCCCTATCAAGGGGAAGGAGTATATCTTTCTATTTTTACCCACTAATTCTGGCATAGAGACAAAAATTAAAGGGTCTGGACAGGCAGAAAAACAGAGAAGAGTATTTAAAAACAAGCCGGACGATAGCGGGTGAAGTCAGAGAAAAAGTTTTGAAATATTTAATGGTGCGGCGCACCCGCTCGGAGGTTGAAAAATATTTCGCGGATGATTTAAAAAAACAGGGGTTAAAATTTCCCGATGTGGCCTCGCCCCGTCCGATGTATTACAAACTGAATGAACAGGAAGATAAAATATTCAATAAGACGATATCAATAATAACGAAAGGGCTTGAATACGCGAGATATAAACCGATGCTGTATTATACAGGCGATGTATCGCAACCGGAAAGAGTCGGGCAGACAAATATGAGCAAGCTGATGAAAATACTTCTTGTGAAGCGCCTTGAAAGCAGTTTCTTCGCTTTCAGAAAAAGCATAGATAGATTCATAGTTTCCAACGAACGGTTTTTGGATGAGTTTAAAAAAGGATATGTGTATGTCAGCAAAAAACATTCAAACAAAATATACGAATTCCTTGAAAATGATAACGACGCGGCGGTAGAGAAACTTATTGATGAAGATAAGGCGGACAAATACCCAGCCGTTGAATTTGGGAAGAAATTCAAAAAAGACCTTGAAAATGACATTGCCGCACTGAAAGATATAAAATCTTTATGGGCAGAGGTTCACCGCGACCCGAAAATTCAGGAGCTCAAAGAGGCAATCAAAACGAGCCCGCTGCTTAATAAAAATAAATTCATCATTTTTTCGGAATCAAAGGAAACGGCGGAATATATTGCGGAATGTCTGGAAGAATATCCAGTGCTTCTTTACACAAGCGCATCCAGCGTGAAAACAAGGGAATATGTAATACAGAATTTTGACGCCAACGCGAGATCCCCTAAGAATGATTACCGCATACTTATCGCGACAGAGGTGCTGTCCGAGGGGGTTAACCTTCATCAGGCGAATACGGTTATCAATTATGATATCCCGTGGAATCCAACGCGGCTGATGCAGAGGGTCGGGCGGGTGAACAGAATAGACACAAAGTTTGATAAGGTGCACACATACAATTTTTTCCCGACGGTGCAGGCGAACACGGAAATTAAACTTAAAGAAGCGGCGGAAGCGAAAATTCACACGTTTATAACAATGCTCGGAGCCGATGCATTGCTTCTGACAGAAGGAGAACCGGTCGGCTCACATGAACTTTTTGACAAATTATTGTCGGCAAAAACAATTACAGGCGAGGACGGGGCGGAAAACAGCGAACTGAAATATCTAAGATTCATAAAAGATTTAAGAGATACAAATCCGGATATGTTTGACAGGGTCAAGAGAATTCCAAGAAAATCACGAACAGCGAGAAAATATAAAGACAAGGAGAGCCGTCTTATCACATATTTCAAAAAAGGCAAACTTCATAAATTTTATATGACAGGCAAGGACAAATCTCCGGAAGAGCTGGATTTCGTGGCTTCCGCCGGAATTATGGAAGTGAACGCGGATATGAAAAAGGAAAAATTAGGCAGTGATTTCTATAAACTTTTAGATAAAAACAAAGTGGAATTTGAATATGCCACAACCGAAGATATGCCGCAGATGAAAGGAAAGGGCGGCAGAGACAGCGTGACTCTGATATTGGGAATTCTGAAAGCGGTTAAAGATTACAGGAAATATACCGATGAACAAGAACGGTATCTCCTGAAAGTGATAAAGCGGCTCGAGGAAGGCGCTCTTCCAAAACAAACGGCAAAGACGGTGTACAGGGAATTAAACGCGAATAAAGACGGTATAACGCCGCTTAAGATTATAGCTGTCCTTCAGAAAAATATTTCCGGTAAACTGCTTGCAAGTCATTTTGCGGACGAATCCGCCGTTCATGCCGGAATCGGAGAAGTGATATTGTCAGAATATCTGGTGAATAAATGAAAAATATAGAAGAAAAAGTTTATGCGTTTATAGACAGTCAAAATTTAAATTTGTCTATTCGCGCGCAGGGCTGGAAACTTGATTTTAAGCGCTTGCTCAAATACTTAAGGGACAGATATAATGTACAGAAAGCATTTATATTTATCGGGCGTGTTCCTTCAAACGAAGTTCTATACGCTGCTTTAAAAAGCTATGGCTATATTCTTATTTTCAAACCCACATTAGTTCAGCCCGATGGAAAAGTCAAAGGAAATATTGATGCGGAATTGGTTCTTCACTCAATGATTGAATATCCAAATTACGATAAAGCTATAATAGCCAGCGGTGATGGCGACTTTCGCTGTCTTGTAGAATATCTGATTCAAAAAAATAAATTACTGAAGATTGTGATCCCGAATAAAAACAGCTATTCTTCTTTATTGCGAGAATTTATGAAGCACATTCTTTTTATGAATGGCTTGAAAGAGAAATTGGAGTATCGGGGAAAATAAAAGGAGGGGCATTACCTAGGGACGGAACCCTTCGGATGGCCCCTCATCGTGATTCTAATAGTAGTATAGCTTATTTGTGTAGTTTGTCAACACTACTCGCCATGGCGTGTCCATGGCGAGTCCATGGCGCGCAAAGCTAAGAATAGGGGTATTTAATGGATAAAGAGCAGGGAATAAGAATAATCAAGGATATTTTTGAAAATCCTTTTGATTATGAAAAATATTCGAGCTTCAGTAATAATCTGCTTAAACATATAGAAACTACTCCCACGACAATACAGGCAGGGAGCCGCATTCCAGATGCTTTTAAATCTTATATAAGACTGATGAAGCGCGTTGGCAAATATAAAGATTCTCAGGGGAATCTGATAGATATTCTCGCCGTCTGGCTCAACAAGGGAACATCTCTTGAAAGAGCCCGGACAATGCAGAGAAATTACATTGCCCGTTATTTGGACGGCAGCCGTGGCGGAAATCGGAAAAATGCCGCTTTAACGGCTTTTATTTCCCCTGATGAAAACGACTGGCGGTTTTCATTCATAAAAATGGAATATGAGTTGGGAAGAACTCCGACAGGCAAATTAACAGGCGTTGAAAAATTTACTCCGGCGAAACGCTATTCGTTTATAGTGGGGTCAAACGAAAGTAGTCATACGGCGCAGAGCCAGCTTATGGATATTCTCTGTAAGGACGATGACCCGACCATGGCGGAAATTGAAAACGCCTTCAGCATAGAAAAAGTAACAAAAGAATTTTTCCGGAAATATCAGGATTTGTTCGCAAAATTAAAAACATCTCTGGAAGATATTGTCGCCAAGGATGGAAAAATCAGAGAGAACTTCGCTGCTCAGGGAGTTATCATTGACGACTTCGCGAAAAAGACGCTAGGCCAGATTGTGTTTCTGTATTTCCTACAGAAAAAAGGATGGTTCGGCGTTGGAAGGGACGCAAAATGGGGCACAGGGCATAAAAATTTTCTCAGAAAGCTGTTCAATAAGGAAATCGCTGGTTATTAAAATTTCTTCAATGATATTTTGGAGCCGCTGTTTTATGAAGCGTTGTCAAAACCGCGGGACGATGATTTCTATCAGCTTTTTAACTGCAAGATTCCCTTTTTGAACGGCGGACTGTTTGACCCGATTAACGAGTATGACTGGGTGCATACGGATATTTTATTCCCGAATGGAATATTTTCCAATTCCGTAAAAACAAAGGAAGGAGATACCGGCACAGGGATTTTAGACGTCTTTGACAGATATAATTTCACAGTAAAAGAAGATGAGCCTCTGGAAAAAGATGTCGCTGTTGATCCGGAGATGCTCGGTAAGGTTTTTGAAAATCTTCTGGATTCAAAAGAAAGAAAATCAAAAGGCAGTTTCTATACCCCCAGAGAAATTGTCCATTATATGTGTCAGGAAAGTTTGGCGAATTATTTGACAACCGAACTTTCCCTAAAGGACTTCGCCTCTGTCATTCCGAGCGAAGCGAGGAATCTCAAAGAAGATATTGAATTGCTTGTACGCAAAGGCGAGACTATTATTGAAAACGAATACGCGGTTCTTGAAAAAGAACGGGCAATTAAAGCCGGTGAGATTGAAAGCACTAAAATTAAAACAAAAATGCCGGAATCAATTCGCGAAAACGCGAAAGCGTTAGACAACGCGTTAGAAAGAATCCGCGTCTGCGATCCCGCAGTCGGCTCAGGAGCTTTTCTCGTCGGTATGATGAACGAGATCGTAAAGGCGAGGCGCGCTTTGGCTCCCGTATTTGAGAAAGTATCGGCGGGACAAAAAGTACAGGAAAGAGTTGAACTTGTTTATAAGCTGAAGAGGCACGCCATACAAAACTGCCTTTACGGAGTGGATATTGACCCCGGGGCGGTGGAGATAGCAAAGCTCCGGCTCTGGCTGTCGCTGGTGGTGGATGAGGAAGAATATAAAACCATTCAGCCGCTTCCTAATCTGAATTATAAGATAATGCAGGGCAACAGCCTGCTTGAAGAATACGAGGGAGTAAAACTCTTTGACGAGAGAATGATAGAACCGGCATACAATTTGCAGGAACAGCGTCAGCAGTTTTTAGAAAAGCAGAACAAGTTACAGAAAGAATATTTTGACCTGCATTCCACCGGAAAATTAAGTGTCGAGAAAAAAACAAAACTTGAATCAGAACTTAAAACAATAGACAAATCCATAAAGAAAATTGATAAAAGCGCCCACTCCGCTACTGACGCTAATTTAGAATTAGAGCTTGATAATTTGAATCTGGCGCGTAAAAAAATGCAACTGTTAAAAGACAAGCATAAACAGTTTTTTGAAACTTACGAGCGGGATAAGAAGAGAGAATTAAAAAAAGAGATAGAAACTATTGAATGGGAACTGATAGAAGCGACATTAAAAGAACAGAACAAAACAAAAGCGTTAAGCAAAATTCAAAAGTCCAGAAAAGAAAACATCAAACCCTACTTCTTGTGGAAACTGAATTTTGAGGAAGTGTTCCGCGAAAACGGCGGCTTCGACATCGTCATCGCCAATCCCCCATATGTAGATTCTGAAGAAATGACAAGAACAATGCATGGACAAAGAGAAGATATAAGTAGGGTTTATTCTACCGCAAAAGGGAATTGGGATTTATATATACCTTTTTGGGAACAGGGTTTTAATCTGCTTTCGAGTAAAGGAAATGCAGTTTTTATACTCCAAATAAATGGCTCTCAATAAAGTATGGCGAGCGTTTGCGAGCATTTTTGCATGATTTTATTTATCGTATCGGGAACTTTGACAAAGTTAATGTATTTGAAGCGGGTAATTCACCGATAGTGTGCTTTATCAAAAAAGGAATTGTAATAGAAAATATCCAAGTTGATATATTCGGTGGGAACCACTGTATTATGGAAAAAATATACGCTAGCCATTCGCGGTTAAAGGATAACAATTGGGGATATTTACTTTCTATGAATCTTAAGTTGCTTTTTAAAATTGCAGATACCCCAAAGAAAGTAAAAGATGATTATGTAGCTGAAAATCCATTTACAGTTTCGGAAGCGTATGGAGTAAAAGAAATTATAGAAGATTTAGATAATAGAAATTCTTATAATCCAAAAAAATACTTTAAATTCGTTAATACTGGAACAATTGATAAATATCTTACTTTATGGGGGAGAAAGAAAACAACTTATCTAAAGAATAAATATCTTTTCCCTGTTATTTTAAAAACTGCATTTCTCAAAAAATATCCACGCAGATACAAGCAAATGGATGCAACAAAGATATTAATAAGTGGAATGCGGCATTTTGAGAGTGTCATAGATGCCGAGTCAAATATAGTTGCAGGGAAATCTACGGTAATATTAAAAGGGAAAAACAAGTCAGATTATAGAGAAATACTGGGGATATTAAATTCAAAATTAATTTCATTTTATATTAAAGAATCGTTTAGTGCATTAGGAATTGATGGAGGAATTAATTTTACAGCAAGTTTAGTTGAAGGTTTGCCTCTCCCTAAATTAGATAAAAGTAGTTCAAAAATTATTGAAAACTTTGTTAGTGAAATCCTTGCAATTACTAACGACAAAAATTATTTAGAAAATGCATCGAAGCAAGCCAAAGTTCAACAATATGAACATCAGATTGATGAGTTGGTTTACAAACTTTATGGCTTAACCCTGGAGGAAATAGAAACAATTGAAAAATGAATATGAATAATTTGTCGCAGGATCCAATAATAAATGTAATACACAATGGAATAAAACAGGGGATACGTATCACCTTTGAAAAGAAACTTTACGGAGCTACTATTATTTTGGTTTTATCAGGTATAGATACGATGGACTATTTAGATATGCCTGGAAATCAAGAAGATGTTGAAAAGAAGGATTTTATTGATTGGGTAAAAAAATACATTAGATTCCCGTGCAAAGAACAACTTGCAGGGATTGATTTATATGGCGCACGTTGCGGAATGCTACATAGTTATAGTATTCAGTCAAAGCTAAGTCGTCAAAACAGGTGTCGCCAAATTGGTTATATGAATAAAGGGAAACCCGAAGTGAGATATAATCCTGAAGTTACAAAAGATTTGGTTATGGTTTCAATAGAAGCATTGGTAGAATCTTTTTTTAAGGGGATTGATCAATTTTTGATTAACCTTTTTTCAAATCCGAAAAAATCAAAAATCGCAGAAGAAAGATTAAAAAAAATAGTAATGACGGTGCCGTATAAAGAACAAATAGTGCCGCGAGAAAACGGGAATGGCAATAGGGACGGTTCCTAATTTGATTAAGGGAGCAAATGCAAAAATGGGTGGCGGATGAAAGTTGGGTGTGGGAAACAGGGTCATTTTTAAAAGATGAAATGTTTTATTGTAAAGCACCGTCCCCACAGGTATGCAAAATTGAAGGAGGGATAAGGTTATGAAAAAAACAATCTATAGTATGGTACTAATTATAGTAATGTTGCCTTTTGTGCAGGCTGAATGGACTGAAGTCAAAATCAATCATATTACCAGAGAAATTCGAAAAATCGATGCATCTTGGACTACCCAGAAAACAGTGGAACACCTAAATAGGGCAAGTAATGCGGGAATATATAGTGCTGCACTAAATACAGCCAAAGGCGTGTTATTTCGAATTGTAATAACGGGAGAATCCGTACTACTTGATGGTAGAGATATAAGCGGGAATCTTGGTAGCAAAACCACGCACGGCGATAATAGTCCTATTATCGAAAATGTTGAAAACAGTCAAATTGTAACGGGGAACAAAAGTTCTATTGGGAGTAACAACAATAAAATAACAGCAGTTAAAAACATCAAGAATAGTCAAGTCAGTATCGGCGATAATAGTACTGTTGCAAAGAATACAAGTTCCAAGGTTTCACTTAATATATCGTTATATTTAGGTTTTTCTCTTAGCGTTATATTAAATCTCTATTTCATATTTATCCGAAAACGAAAGAAAAATAAAGGGGGCAGGTCTTGAAACTTGAAAGAGAGAGCTCTGTTCAATTGATGCTGATTCTGATATTTTTAACAGGGGAATGGAATGATTATATATTTAGATGAGTCGTACGATCAGCCGGAGAAAAGGTATCTTATTTTGGGATTACTGTTTTCTCCTGCAAAAATATTGCATAGAAAACTTACCAATATACATAACAGAAGTCGTTGTCTGGATAAGCATAACAATATTATTGAAACCAAGTACAACAATTGTTTTACCGAACACAATTACAAAGTGTGTGAGCAGTTTATTGATGCGTTTGTTAAATCGGATAGCTGGTTTTGCGCTATCGTAGTAGATACAAAAATTACCTCATTTGATTTAAATTATTTTGGAAAACATAATGAAACAGATGCTATTAAGAAGGCAAGAGTATATAAAAAATTTACAGAGCTGATAATTTCGCGAAATACTAAAAAAATTACTAATGCCGTCCTTCTTGTAGACGAGCTTACCAGAGCCAATTATGATAGGTTTATAGAATTAATGCGTGAATCATTTTGTGTCCCAGGAGAAAAATATAGCGAAGGGCAGGATGAGCCTACATTCAAACATGTGGGCTCGGTAAAATCTGATTCACCTGAAAACGTGCGGTTATGTCTCTGCGATTTGCTTATGGGCTGTATTTTAAATAACAATATTCCTACAAGAAACAGATGGAAAAATAAAATAAGAGAATATTTAGTGGGTCAACTTGGAATCGAAAATTTATTAAGAGAAACTTGGGAAAAGCGAAAGGATATAGCAAGTATCAGCAGGAAGTACAGAATATGGTATTGGAAACCGGGAAATAAAAAAGGCTCAGGTGATTGAATTGTCATTGATAATCGGGAACCGATACCTACAATCCATACCTAAGCCTAATACGATTATATCTCTGTTGAGTAATTTGTCAAGGGGCTGGAGTTTTAAGTTTAAAATATGAAAAAGTGAGGCAGGTTTTGAAAATTAAAAAAGAGGGATGGGGATAAAATGAAAAAATGTAATTCTGGAAATGCAATTGTCCACAGCACGTTGGAAAGCGGGGAGGATGTTATCGTAAATGACAGGTGGGAGAAGGAGTATCATTTTAAAGTGGCGTCGTTCCCTGTACCGACGGGGTTGGCGTCGGAGGCGGTGGAAGTTACGAAAGATGATTCTCCGGGGCGTATCTTTAGAATCCTTTCGGATTACAACACAGATCCTGAGGATGCAATGGAAATGATTATGGAGAAGGTATGCAGGGGAATAAACAGACGTCATCTGAAGAAATATAATGGGAAGTGGGAAATAGGTGGAAGGAATATACTCCGCGGGGCGATTGAGTATAATGATGATTTTTCAGATACCAGCTTTGAGCGGGTTTTTGTGATTGACGGTAAAAGAATCACGATTGAAAAGTTTACCGGCATGCTTGACCAATGGGAGGGCTGGAATTTCAAGTTTAAAATAATGGATGCGTATGGTGAAGACGCGTAAGCTATGTGACACGGAATAAGTGAGTTTAGGTCGCGGAGAATGAAATGTTTAAACCCAAATTTAGTATAACACCAAGGATTAATAAGGCACTTGATGAGATAGAGCGGGTGCGTGGATTTCTTGATGCGGTAAAACTCAAGGATGAATGGATTACTGATATGCAAAAAAACGCTTTAATTACGGGACTTGTTGAAAAAAATATACTTAAAAAAGTCGGTGAAAAGAAGGGGACTCATTATATTTTGGCGCAGAAAGTGATAGAAAAAATAAGGGACATTGAGGGACATGGCTAAGGGACAATATGGGACATTATTAGAGGACATTTTAAGAAAAGATGCAATAAAAGAAGAAAGGGGGCAAGTGCCTTATGAAATTGTCTTATATAGTCGAAAACAGGATTGAAGAAGATCAGCCTGAGAAAGAAAGGCGTTCGCCTTTATTATCCCAAGGCAGTGAATTAACCGATACGGAATTGCTTGAAAAGCTTGATTCTTTTGGAATAAAAATCAGTAAAAAAATCTTGAATAAGTTATCCTTGGAATTTATATCGGCAGAAGAACTTTCAAAATGGTTTTTCAAAAAGCCTAATCTGCAAAGCAAATATACGACTGATATGGAAATAAAACGTGTGTGGATATGGCTGACCATATTGTGGGAGAGGTGGTTTCCGAAAAGAATAAATTTTGAAATGATAGACGACAGAATGGCATATGGATACGATGAACTTGATGACGACAACGTCATTTTCGGTTGTGAAATACTTTTACGCGTATGGGATGCCGTTCTCAAGATTATGGCAAAAAGCGATATAAAAACATTAGAAGAATTTGATGAAAAATTCAGGGGAACATATCCCGTTTCCGATATGGCAAATGATATTGAGGATGAACTATGGAGCGCCGGAAATAAAAACAAAAAATATCTTAAAAAAAGAATTTCATTCTGCCGGGATTTTCTCAAAAGATTTCCTGAGGAAGATTCTTTTAGAATTGAAAATTTCAA
>VMTI01000203.1 GCA_013791675.1 bacterium
CGGGCTTTATCTTCCTCATGCCATAGGCGTATGTTGGTCATGGCCAGCTCACTGACAAGTTCACCGAATTTTTTTTCCATTATTTCCTCCCTGAATATTTCGCGAGCATATCCGCGGCTTCAGATGCCACTTCTTCCTGCATGAGTTGTTTCATGCATATCATGCTTTCGCATTCTCTTTTGCTGCAGGCGATGCACTTCACATCCGATTGTACAGCGCGGTGCTGTTTTTCTTTAGGCGTCCAGCATTCCCTAAAAGTCGGGCCCGTTATAACAAGAGTGGGCGTCCCCACCGCCGCGGCAAGATGCCTGACGCCGTTGTCATTGCTCACAAGCAGTGCGCAATTATTCAGCAGAGCTGCAAGCTCCCTGAGTTTCGTCGGAGGCGCCAGAAGCGCTTTTTCTTTCATCATGCCCATTACGGATTTCACATAATCTTCCTCGCCCGGGCCCCACACAAAAACAGGCATCACGCCGTGACGGCGTATTAAAATATCCGCGAGTTTCGCGAAATGCTCTTTCGTCCATCTTCGGGCCGGACGACGGCTGGTTGGGGAAATCGCCACAAAGGCGGCTCCCCCGTTATCCTTGCCGTAATCAACAAACAGTTTTTTTTCTTCTTCGCTGATATAAATTTTTATCGGCTGTGGTAAAGAAACTATGCCTAACGGCGCAAGTAACCTGAATTTTGTATCGCTGACATATTCCGGACCGGAAGAAGCCGGCGCCGTTTTGGTGTAGAAAAGAAAGCTTCCCTTTTTGGTAAAGCCAAGTTTCAGAGGGGCTCTGGCAAAAAGTGTCAGCGCCCTGCTTCTGGGATTACCCAGAAAATCAATCGCAATATCATAATGCCTTTTTCTTCTTCGCAGCAGCTCCGCCGCCGGTTTTTTAAAATTGTAGGATATCACTTCGTCTATATACGGGTTGTTTTGAAAAAGTGCCGCAAAAGCCGATGAAACAACAAACGAAGTCCTGCAATCCGGCCATTTCTCCTTGAGCGCGCGAAAAACCGGCTCCGTCAGAATGCAGTCGCCTATCTGCTTAATCTGTATCACCAGAATTTCTTTAGCCTTATTTTTTTCAGACTCTGTCATTTAAAACTTCCCTATAAACGGACAATGTGCCTTCCGAGGTTTTTTCCGCGCTGAATTTTTCCGCGGTTTTTCTGCCGGCTTCCGCAAAAGCTTTCCGTAAATCTTCGTCGCCGGCAAGCTTGATGATTTTCTCGGTAAGGGTCACAGCGTCCACGTGCTTGAATAAAAATCCGTTTGAAGCATCTTTAATAATTTCGGGTATTCCCCCGGCGTCGGAAGCGACAACAGCACAGCCGGATGCCATAGCATCAAGAATAGATGTGCCGAGGCCCTCGGATTCCGAAGCGTTAACAAATATGTCAAACGCCGGAAATAATTGGAGAATATCTTTTCTGAAACCGGTAAATAATACGCTGTCTTCAATGTTTTTTTCGGAGACGTATTTTTTCAGTTTTTTCTCCATAGCTCCGGAACCCGCGATAATCAATTTGAGTTTTATCCCGCGCCGCAAAACTGCGGCGGCGGCGCGGATAATAACCTCGTGCCCCTTTTCTTTCGTAAGCGCGCCCACATCGCCAACCGTAAAAACATCCCCGCTTATTCCCATCTGTTCCCTGGCAAAACAGGAAGAGTTCTCAGCCGCGGGCATGATTTTTATTCCATCATACACGAC
>VMTI01000032.1 GCA_013791675.1 bacterium
AAGGAATATATGCAATTCCATAAGGATATTTCTTCAGCAACCGCCAGCCGGGATTTATTGTTTGGGATCAAAAATAAGATATTGAAAAAATCTGGCTGCGCGTCACTTACGCGTTATAAATTTATTTAGGAAGTAATGGTGCCGGGGGTTGATTTATTGACTTATTTCAAAAGTGTATCTTTCTGTTCAAAGTTGCAGTAATAATTTCCCCAATAAAAAAGCTAACATTCGTGTAGAATACCAGTCAATCTCCCAATCTCCGCAGTTCTTGCTTTGAATTAATCAGGGAGAGTGGTATAATGAACCTATGAATTGGGACGCTGTATTTAAATCAACGTTGATGCTCTTTGCCATTGTTAATCCCGTCGGCAGTATTCCTATATTCCTTCAACTCACAGACTTCATGTCTTTGAAAGAGAGAAAACGGACTTTCCGTGTAGGTATTTTTTCATCTACGGCAATTCTTTTCTTCTTCATTATTGTGGGAGATCGCATTTTAACACATTTTTTTCAAATTCAGCTGTCTGACCTTATGGCAGCCGGGGGGCTGCTTCTTTTAATCATAGCGATTGACCACCTGCTTTTTGGCTCTCTTGTGCGCGGGGTGCTGGGAGGAGAACAATATAATGACCCCTCTCATATAGGCGCAGTACCGATTGCCTGTCCCATCCTTGCCGGGCCGGGGGCAATGATGACAGTTCTCGTTACTTTTTCTGAGCATGGTTTCGCTGTCGCGGCAAGCTCCATAATTGTGGTTCTTGGAATTGCATGGGTCATATTGCATTTCATAGATAAAATTTATACTTTCATGGGCAAAATAGTCTGTATTGTGCTTTCAAAAATTCTGTGTCTTTTTATTGCCGCCATCGGTATACGGCTTTTAATGATAGGAATATCGCAGTATTTTAAATAGCCGGGTGTTACTTTGAATTAGTGGCGGAAGAGACGATGGTTTATGAACGCGAGTTTGACGCCGAGTTTTTTTGCGGTTGCTGCTACGTCCTTATCTTTTATTGAGCCGCCCGGAGCCGCGATGACTTTTATTCCTGCCTTGGCTGCCGCCCGGATGGAATCATCAAAAGGGAAGAATCCGTCTGAGACCATTGCCGCTCCTTTCAGGTTTCCTCTGGTATTCTTCTTTGCCCTGTCAACGGCGAGTTTCACAGATTCAATACGGCAGCACTGTCCCGGCCCTATACCGATGGTTTTACCGTCTTTAACCACGAGCGAAGAGTTGGAAGCGACCTGGAATCCCACCTGAAGCCCGAACGTGATGTCTTCTTTTTCGGATTTCGTGAGTTTGCCGGTAACTTCCTTAAATTTGATTGCGGGAAATTTCATTTCCTGGACGAGATAGCCGCCGAGCGCCCGCTTTACCGCAAGTTTTGAGTCCCAGTTCCGGTATTTGAAAAGTATCAGATTCTTTTTTTTACTAAGGACTTCACGCGCGCCCTTATCAAAATCAGGGGCGCAGATGACTTCAAAGAAGTGTTTCATAAGAAGGACCGCCGTTTTTTTCGTGACTTTTCTGTTAAAGGAGACTATACCTCCGAAGGCGCTGATAGGGTCGCAGTCCAGGGCGTCTTTATACGCCGTATCCTGAATTTTATTTATTGCCGCCCCGCAGGGGTTAGTGTGTTTTATTATAACGCATCCTCCCCCGGAAAAACGGCGTACCGGAAGTATCGCGGCGTCCATATCCAGGATGTTGTTATATGAAAGAGGTTTGCCCTGAAGGATCTTTCCCGGGAACGATCCGTCCGAATAGAAGGCTGCTTTCTGGTGGGGATTTTCGCCGTATCTCAAGTCCATTGTTTTCTTAAGCGTGAGCGGCATATATTCGGGGAAATCCGGGGTCTCCGACATTATGTCCACTATCCGCGCGTTGTAGCGGGCACAGAGGTCGAAGGATTTTATCACAAGATATTTTTTCAGTTTATCATCTACTTGACCGACCTCGATAGCTTTAAGAATCACAGGATAATCTTTAGTGTCGCAAACAGGGAGTACGCGTTTATTGTTTTTAGCCGCGGCTCTCAGGAGAGAAAGGCCGCCGACGTCTATTGTCTCAATGAAGTTGGGGCCTTTTTTAAGTATGTAGAAGTTTGTTATCACCATATCTATGAGAGGCAGTTTGAATTTCTTTATATCCGCTTTGTCTTCAGCCCTTGCAAGGATCCCGCCGAACACCATAGGGTGAAGGGTCTTGACCCTGCCGCCCAGCATTTTAACGAAACCGGTTATCTCGCTTAAATCTTTGACGGGAATGTTTTTTGAACGCAGGTATGCGGCTGTTCCGCCGGACGCGACAAGCTCCCACCCGTTCTTATTCAATCCCCTGCAGAATATATCAAGACCACTTTTATCGGTGACACTTATGAGCGCGCGCATTTTCATTCTTTTCATAATATGGATTTAAGGTGGTTGAGCATCTTCATTACATCTTCAATCTGTTCCGTCGACAGCGTTGCCAGGCCGCAGGAAGGAGAAAACATCATATTTTTCATAAGCAGTTCTCTGTCCACCCCCGCTTTTACGAGGGTTTCTATTTCTGTGTCAATTCTTTTCTTTATTTCATCCGCGGAAATTTCCGATATTAATTTTTCAGCGGGAACAGCGCCGAACAATATTTGTCCGCCGTTTTTCAGGAAGCTATTCAGTTTTCCGGCGAAAGGGAGCAGAGAATAATTATAGGAATCAAAACTCAATATTTTAAAGGGAAGGTCGAGCAGAAGGCTCCAGTCTGTCTCGCCGCAGCAGTGTATGCCCGACACCGCTTCCTTGTTGATCTCATCCAGCATTTCTTTTAAAAAGGCCTTTACTTCCTCGGGATCAAGGTTGACAAAAGCGCTGCCTATCTGCGAGAGATAGGGCTCGTCAATGAACAAATATACTTTGCCGTATGATTTTTTTAATTCCCGTATCATCCACCGGGCTTTAAGAGTCAGCCCTTTTACCAGTATCTCCTTGAAAACATCGTGGTAGAAGACGGGTTTTTTATTTTCATCGGTGACCGTCAGCCCGAACGAAACAGGCCCGACGATCTGTCCTTTTATCGCTTTAACAGGCAGGGGATTTTCCAGAACCGCGTGCAGGGCTGCTGCTCTCTCTCTTGAAATCGCGAAATAATCAAGGTCTTCGCTTAAAACTTTTTCGTAAAAATTTTCCAGCTCGCCGGCATCGGGCGAGGCGAGGTTGAAATGTATGTTTTGTTTTTCACCGTCAATCACGGAGAAGGGCAGCCCTTCCGCGTACTGTATGTACATGTTTTCCATATAGGTTATTTTAGGGAGCTGCGGCCAGAACGGAATGTCGAACCCTTTTATGAAATTTACCGCTTCCTCAACTGTTGTGAAAGGCAGGCTGCCTATCCCCGTCGTCAGTATTGCTGATTCTGTTTTTTTATTGTCATTCATATAATATCTCCGTCACGAGGTAATGTTATAAAAAAAACCGAAACCGCACAAGGCAAAGCCGTTAAATCATTAAAAATTTATCCGGCAGGAATTCAACCCTGTTTTTTCCGATCCTGCTGACCGGAATCCATTGCTTTCTTTATCTCATGCCATCGTTTCTCTCCGAGGCACTCCCTCGAAAATTTGCACCAGTCAATACATGACGGTGTATTTTCACGGAAAACATCTTTTTTGCATTTGGGGCATTTGGCTTTAACTTCATCGGAAAATATTTCCACTTCATACCCGCACTGACACTTGTGAACTTCCACTTTCAGAAACCGAGGGTCTGTACCCGGACATCTATGCATTTAATAACCTCCCTGTTATATCTACCACACTATGACATTAATTAACGTGTCATTCCCCGACTTGATTGGGGAATTTAAAGTTATCGCAATTCTTTATCCGACATTCTACACACATCTTTGGTTTATTCAGGCTATCATATTTACAACCGGGGCATTTATTTTTTGTTCTGATGAAAGCCATACATATCATACAATTTGCACCACATGGAGCAAGATATTTTTTTAGTAAATTTTTTTCTTTCATCATAATTTGACCGTACGCGTATTATATCATTTAAATACGCCCGAAGTGCAAGGGAAAAGGGGACGTCTGAACTATACGTTCGTTAGAGGTTGCGAGTTTTGAATTTAAGAAGTTGTTTAGGGAATAATTTAGGAGGATATTTTAGGGGGTTGACAGCACTTGGTTATAGACGTCCCCATTCTTTCAAATATTGTATGATTAATTACATGATTCCCGGAAGATTTGAAAAATTACATTAGCGGAAAAAGTTGTAAAGAAAGGAGATTTAGATGAAAAAATATGTTGTTATCACGGCGCTGATTATAAGTGTGCTCAATTCAGGGGTGTCTGCCGAAAGCAAACAATCAATAAAGCTTTTAAAGCCGCAGACTAGTATTGGAAAGCCGTTAATGCAAGCCTTAAAAGACAGAAGTTCTTCAAGGGATTTTTCAACAAAAGAATTGTCAGAAAAAGATTTATCGAATTTACTCTGGGCGGCCTGGGGTATAAACAGGGATTCAGGTTTGCGTACGGCGCCGTCGGCGAGAAACTGGCAGGAGATAGATGTGTATGTGGCTATGGCAAAAGGGCTGTATTTATATAATGCGGAGGCTCACACATTGGAACTAATCATCAGCAAGGATATCCGAAAAAATACGGGGCAGCAGGCCTTTGTTCAAATTGCGCCGATCAATTTAATCTATGTAGCAGATTATAATAAAATGAATTGCGAGGACGAGGAAAAGAAATTTTATTCGGCGGCAAACACGGCATTTATAAGCCAGAATGTATATCTGTATTGCGCGTCGGAAGGTTTAGCCACTGTTATACGCGGGTTGGTGGATAGAAAAGGTCTTGCAAAAGTGATGAAATTAAAAAAAATCGCAGCATGTTGTCTTTTCCCAAACGGTCGGATATCCAACAGCGAATGATAAGAAGTAAATTTTAAATGTAATAATTTCACCATCAAAAATCTTTATAACTTGGGTATAGAGAAACTTTTTCTGTTATTTGGTAAAATAAAAACATGACAGAAACAAATAAAGAATGGTCTGATGGAAAGCGCACCTGTGCTCTCTGCTTGGAGAGAACGTGAGTAATAAAAACGTTAGAAGATATCCGGTAATAGCGTACGGAGCAGAATATCTTGTAATCGGCTATCTGATGCGTAGGAATATCCATAAGCTTAGGTATTACTACAGAAAAAAACCATTTTGCAGTTTAAGAGGTTTTCACCTGAGACAAAGGTTACGGTGATATGATATGGAAGAGAAAAAGAAACAATTGCAGTTAAAAAAAGCCAAAGCATTGTCCACCAAAGATAAATTAACGGAGTTTTTGTTATATACCGCACCTAATGGCGATGTAAAAGTAGAAATATTTGTTCATAATGAAACGGTTTGGCTCAATCAGGAAAGAATGGCAGAACTTTTCGGTGTTCAGCGCCCCGCCATTACAAAACATCTTAAAAACATTTTTGAAAGCGGCGAATTGGTTGAAAATGTGGTTAGTTCCATTTTGGAACATACCACGCTTCACGGAGCCATCGAAGGGCGTATTTGCCAGCAGATAACCGATATTTTTGCAGAGTGCAGTATTGATTATTATAGAACGGTTGATAGTAGAGGAAAAAGGGGACGTCCCCATTCTTTCCCTAAATTCTTATTTGACGGTCATTTGACCATGGCGGGATTATGATGAAAATTGTTCGGGAAAGAGGGTAAATCTTATTTGACGGACATATCGATTTTGTAAAGGAATGGGACTGGTGCTTTACAATAAGACATTTCGTTGAGCCGCCTGAATTTGGTAGAATAAGCCGAAAATGAAAATTAATCACAATGTTTTTGTCAGGAGACTATATGGCTGAAAAGAAATTAAAAAGAACCTCAAGGGGGGTGAATATGAAATCTAAGAAAAAATCAAAATCGGATAGTTTGGTTGTAAAAAATATGCCCTCGCAGGGAGTTTATGGCCGAATACGAAAAATAATAGAAGATGCGCGCGGAAATATTGTAAGGGCTGTAAATATGGAAATGGTAATAGCGTATTGGCAGATAGGAAAAGAAATTGTTGTGGAAGAGCAACTGGGAAAATCCCGGGCAGTCTATGGAAAGAAGCTTCTTGAGGGTCTTGCCGAGCGGCTATCAGACGATTTTGGTAAAGGTTTTGACAGCAGTAATTTATGGAATATGCGCAAATTCTATCAGACGTATCCAATTCTCGACGCACTGCGTCGAGAATTAAGCTGGACACACTATCGTATCCTGATGCGGGTCGAAAAACCGGACGCGCGATCTTTCTATGAGATAGAGTGCGTTAAAAATAATTGGTCAGCAAGAGAGCTGGAGCGCCAGAAAGGATCTCTGCTTTTTGAACGACTTGCTCTGAGCAAAGATAAAAAAGGTCTTTTGAAATTAGCCCGAAAAGGGCAGGAACTTGCGTCTTATGAAGATATGATAAAGGATCCGTATGTTCTTGAATTTACCGGCCTATCTCCCCAATCAAAGCTTTATGAGAGCAAGTTAGAGCAGGCGCTTATAGATAATCTTTCAAAATTTCTTCTTGAATTGGGCAAGGGATTTACGTTTGTGGGACGGCAAAAAAGAATCTCGTTAGAGGGCGACCATTTCTATTTAGATCTCGTATTCTACAACACGATTTTAAGGTGCTATGTCATTATTGATTTAAAAATCGGCAAACTCGTTCATCAAGATATCGGACAAATGCAGATGTATGTGAATTTTTATGATCGAGAGATTAAACAGAAGGATGATAATCCTACAGTCGGGCTTGTCTTATGTGAAGATAAAAAAGATGCGGTAGTTCGATATACGCTGCCGAAAAACAACAAACAGATATTCGCTTCACGGTACAAATTGTATTTGCCTACAGAAGAAGAGCTGGTGCGGGAGTTAAAGCGCGAACGTTTATTTCTTGGTATGGAAAAGCGTAATAAATAGATTACTGCCGTTAGGAATTTGATCGGCGGCTAGATTTCTTTAAGGGTCTAAAATTTGGTAGAACAAAGACATGAAGAGGATATTAACACACCTTGCAGCATTCATTGCCGGTATTATCGCTCTCCCGCTCGGGATATTCATAACAGTCAAAGTTGCGCCAAATGCCCTTCCTGGACTATGTCGAAAAGTAACAGCGCCTAAAAGAAATATTAAGCGTGGAGTAGCCGCACTAAAAACAGCTAAAACAGAAAGGGAAAGCGTTTATAATCCCGATTTTAATTATGGCGAATTCGCCATAATTGGTTATGCCCCAGGTTTCTACCAGAATAATAACTAATTAAGGGTTGACATTGTCCATACGATGTCCTACAATGTTTATATGAAAGTATTTAGGTGGA
>VMTI01000284.1 GCA_013791675.1 bacterium
TAACAGGATGGTGAAAACAAGAACGGGCGCCGTCGGGATGGGTCCGTAATTTTTTTGACATAATTTAAAATTTAGGAGGTTGATTGAGTCAAAAAAGGGTTTTTGTACGGGGGCAGGCATGCGTGGAGACGGTTCTTGTTTTTTGTTTTCTGCTGTTGCCTGTTGTTTTTGCCATTATTCAAATGGCTACGATTACATATTCCTATCTTGTCGCCCACGAAGCCGCTTTTATGGGGGTAAGGTGCGCTGTTGTTCAGGAAAGTGTGTCAAAGGGCGAGGATGCGGCTAAGTTCGCGAGCACTCTGATTCTTATGATGGCGGGCACGAGAGATATAATACCCAGTAATGTGACGTTATGGGATAAGGATCCTCTGGGGAAGGGTGGTACGGATGATGCCGGCCAGCAGGTACACATGTTTTCTGTTCATCAGGAATATCACCAAAATATTTTTTTTCCTATGCTGCTGCATTTGAGCCCTGTTCCGCTTATGAAGTTCACAACTCATGCGAGAATGGTTAGGTCACCGGACAAGGATTATTTGACAAAAGCGTATCCTGGAGCAGCAGAATGGTAAGACGCTTTTTGGTGATACTTCATACATCCCGCTCGCAAAGCGAGCGAGGCCAAGCTCTGCCGTTTATGACGATTATGGTGATGATTCTTTTGCTTTGCTGGATGATGATAATAAATGTTGGGCGGCTTATGAGCGAGCGAATGATGATGCAGAACGCCGCCGACAATGCCGCGATTTCAGCGGCGATACATCAGGCGAGAACGATGAACATGGTCAACAGGATAAATCAAATGATTGCCAAGGTCTTTTACGATGCAATCCCTATCGGACCCACCATTGGTATGGGCGCCATGCATCCTCTTGCTGTAATGGGCGCTGGTGGCGGCACCTATGGTGTGTGCGGCCTTGTCCCTATTGTACCGCAGCTGTTTCAAAATGATGTTACGAAAATAGCCGCGACGATTGATGTTATTCCACTGGGTATGACTAAATGTTCAATGGGAACCGGTAACGGATCGGCGGAGCTTAAGACGGGAATACAGTTGTTAAAGTCGCTGGTGGATGGTCTTATCCCCATTCAGGAAGCAATTGCTCAAGCTGGACCTTTATATTCCGCGATAATCGCGCGCGAGGTAGCGTGGAAACAGGCATATGACGCTGAGGGCAATACCTGCGGCGCTGATACTGGACTGGCTGATGTTATCATAACATCCTTAGGACTGGGGCTGGAGCGGAACGACACGAAAATTACTTATTATTCAGCTAAACATACTTATATCAGTGTACCGCCTATTCCGATTTTTCTGCCGCCGGGTTTGCATGTTCATATCGTTACTCCAGTAGAATATAAGAAGACAGAGAAGTCTTGGTATTATGTGAAAGATGAGACAAAGTTTTCCAAGAAGAAAATAACCGTTACCGCTGTAAAACGTTCGGGCTCTGCTTCCAACGCTGGGTATCCTTTCGGCAAGGGTCTTTTCAAGGGGATAAAGGACTGGCCCGAAATCAGAACGATTGCCGCGGCGGCGTATTACAATACAAAAGGCCCTGGTTTTCGTATTGCTAAAGAAACAAAAATAAAAGAAACAATTGAGGCATTTGATGACTCTGAGCGAAGTGGAAACCGGGGCGGTTGGAAAGCGCATCTGGTTCCGGCGGGACTGGGCACGCGCCATTAAAAATTATGAAAAATAAAAAATTTAAGAGAAGAAAGCCATTGTCCGTATGCGGGGGAAATAGAAGGCAGGAGAAGGGGCAATCACTGATTGAATGCGTATTGTTTTTTCCGATAATTGGGCTTCTATGCGTAATGATTTCGTGGTGGTCTGATATTTATTTGAGTAAACTTCAGCTTATTGCCGGAGCGAGATATGGAACAGACTTAATATATAATTGTCCCCAATTTAGTGCTACTGATGTTAAAAACGAAGTCACTAATATGATTTGCCGCCAAAGTGCGAATGATAAAGGCAGGAGATTACTTGAAGATGACATCAAAATAGTTGTCAGCATAAACAGATTTCCAAAAATAACCGCAACAAATGCGGTGGATGTTTCTCTGATAACTAATAAGGATACATGCAGTGTCGGTATATGGTATGAAATTCATTTATGCCCGTGGCTGAAAAATATAATTGGAAAAGACGGAATTACAATAAGCGCCCGCTCTGAAGTTCTTGCGGGTACCGGAATTTGATTTGGAAGATAGCAACCCTAACGGGTTTTCTACTTTACAACGACCGTTGAATTTCATAATATTTGCGTGGATATATTGATGTCTGTCAGGAGGTAAGAGAGAATGAATAAAAAGATGCAGTTAGTTGTAGCGGCGGTGTTGGGCCTTTTTACGGCGCTAATGGTTGGAAGTTATGTAAATTCCATTGAATCCAAATACAGTTTGGGGGTGAAGAAAGTTCCTGTTCTTGTTTCAAAAAGATACATCGATGCGGGGCAGCTTATTACGCCTGACGATATTGAAATCAAAGAAGTTCCCGCCCAATATCTGCAGCCGAAGGCGATTCAGGGAGAAAAGGATTTGCTCACGAAGACTGGAGGAATTTTATATATGGTGGCTGTCCCGATAGATAAAGGCGAGCAGATTTTGGGAACTAAACTTTTTCCGCTTGGCGAAGGAACGGGCATTGGCGCTGTTATACCCCCTGCGTTCCGTGCGGTCACAATAGCCGCCGAAAAAGTGGATGTTGCGAATATTCTTCTTCCAGGTAATAAGATTGATATTATAGGCGTTTTCGAATACGATGATGATAAAGGTAAAACGCACGAAGAAGCCATAACTCTTTTACAGAATGTTCTCGTTCTGTCCGTAGGGAAAGCGGTTATAGGTTCAATAAGGGAAGTTATATACAAAAGCAAACAGGAAGCGGAGAAGGCCCTTGCCCGGGCCCAGCAGGAAGGCGCGGGAAATATTGCTGTCGGAATTGCCGTAACGCCTCCTCAAGCGGAACTTCTTACTCTCGCGAAAGCAAAAGGCATTATTTCGTATGCGCTGCGTACGGTTGGAGATGAAACGATTTATGATTTAGAGGGGGTGTCGATGCAAAAACTGTTTGCTGCGTACGGTGGTAAAAAAGATGAGGATAGCAGTTATCTAAAAAAAATGAGACAACAGCAGGAAGAAACGCTTAAGATGCTCAAAAAATACAAATATGTCAAATAGGGTAATTACTCTGCTTGATAGCTGGGATACTCTCGGTCAAACGCTGACGGAGATAAGCGTCGCTATGGCCAGCGCAAATCAGTTAAATGAGGAAGTCGCTCTGGTGAATTTGAATTTTTACGCGCAACCTATCCTCCATGGCTTTTTTAATGTTACTCCGGAAAAATCAGTAGCTGATGTTTTTCCCGTGTTGAGCCGATTGGACGGAAAAATGCTCAAGGGTTTTTGCGCGCAGTATTCATCAAATATCAGATTTTTGGATATTCCCAGTAAGTTTGCAAATGTCACTGATTATCCGCCTTCTCAATTTTCTGATTTGATAGCTCTTTTTAAAGAAACATTTAAGTTTACGTTTGTTACGGTCGGGAAAAGAATTAATCAAAATGAGGCGGCTGTTTTAGATATGAGTGATTTGCTGGTAATTACGGTCTCTCCACATTTGTTTTCACTGAAACAGGCTCAATACACGCTTAATTCACTGAAGGAGTTGCATTATTCATATGATTTTGTGAAAATCATTGCGAATAACAGCGGAATCAAAGGCGGTTTTTCTACGTCTGATATTAAAGAGCATTTGAAAGTTGATGTAATCGGAGACATGCCCTCTGATTCAAAAGTGTTTTTCTCCGCCGTCAATGAAGCAAAACTGCCGGTTGAAAATTCTCCCCATTCGGCGTATTCTCTTGCGGCAAAAAATATCGCGGCTTTTTTGATAAAAGAGGACGGAAATCAGCAGACGATTGGTAAATCTATTTTTTCCGCAGGTGAATCTCTTGAAAAAAGAAGCGAAAAAAACGAAACACGAAAAGAAGAAAACTCCAAAGAAATAAAATCTCCCGAAGAAACAGTTCTTTTGCTGAAAAAAAAGATACATGAAAAGCTTCTGCGCGAAATTGATATGGATGATATAAATACCGCCGCGGATGAAGAAAGTCTTTCAAGGATGAAAAATAAGATGAAAGGCGTTATAGAGAATTTTATCGCTGAGGAAAAAGCGGCAGGTCTTTCGCGTGAGATGAGAACAAAAATTGTTTCCGAACTGCTCGATGATGTGCTTGGGTTAGGCCCGCTGGAAGAACTTTTGAGGCAGGATGATATTTCGGAAATAATGGTGAATGGACCTAACGATATTTACGTAGAAAAAGGCGGCAAAATAACCTTAACTGACACTCATTTTACCGCAGAAAGCCAGTTAAGAACAGTTATTGATAGAATTCTAGCTCCTATCGGAAGAAGGGTTGACGAATCTTCTCCTTTGGTGGATGCCCGTTTGAAAGACGGTTCCCGGGTTAATATTGTTATTCCTCCATTATCACTGATAGGCCCCACGATAACAATAAGGAAATTCGGCGATGAGAAACTCGGAATGCAGGATTTAATTCAATTCGGTTCGATTGAACAAAGGATGATTGATTTTGCTGGAATTTGCGTTAAATTGCGGAAGAATATAATAATATCAGGAGGAACCGGTTCCGGCAAAACAACGCTCCTTAATATGGTGTCGTCTTTTATCCCGGATGATGAGAGAATTGTGACAATTGAGGACTCGGCTGAATTGAAATTGAGGCAAAGGCATGTTATAACGCTAGAGAGTAAGCCGCCGAATATAGAAGGAAAGGGGGCTATAACCATCCAGAGGCTGGTTATAAATTCTTTAAGAATGAGGCCGGATAGGATCATCATCGGAGAATGTCGCGGAGGGGAAGCTTTGGATATGCTGCAGGCGATGAATACCGGTCATGATGGTTCTTTATCCACAGCTCACGCGAATAGTCCACTGGATGCTATTTCGCGTTTGATGACTATGGTAATTATGGCGGGTACGGAATTGCCGGGAAAAGCCATAGTGGAACAGATAGCGTCAGCTATTCAAATAGTTATTCAAACTTCCCGGTTTAGCGACGGTTCCAGAAAAATAACGCATATAACTGAAGTGATAGGTATTGAAAACGGCAATGTTCAACTTAGGGACTTGTTTAGATTTAAGCAGGAGGGTTTGAATAACTCGGGAAAAGTAATAGGCTCTTTTCACGCGGAGGGTCATCTGCCCACCTTTTTCGATGATATAGCGATTCACGGCTTAAAATTATCAAAAGGAATTTTTAATAAGGATTAACATAGGGGGGAAGTTTAATGAACAAATTTGAGATTAAATTTTTTACGTTGGTGGGTTTGTTTCTGGCGCTGCTGTTGATGGGTTGTGACAGAATGTTTAAAGACAGTATCACATTCAGAGGGCAAGTGTATGTTACAGCTTCTACAACAACAGCTGTTGCCTGCTCAGGGGCTGTTGTCCAAGTGGTGGGTTATGACGTAAATGCGATTACAGCGGGCAACGGTGCGTATTCCCTGAACATTGAAACATCAAGAAGTTTCGTATTGCCCAAAACGGATAATTATACAATACAGGCTTTTGACCCCGCTAGCTCAGAAAATGCCAGCGCTACCGTCTCGGCAAAACCGGGTGATGATATTAAAGTGGCTCCACTCGTTTTAATTGACTGATATTGGAGAATATTCTTATGTTTAAAATGGGGCTTATCATATCTTCAGCGCTGTTGACAGCTTATGCAGGATATATGTTTATAGACCGCATAGCAGATAAAATCAAAGATTATTATAGGCAGAAAAAAACTGATGAAGATAAGAAAGAAAAAAAGGATATTATGAAGATTCTTTATTATGAACCTTCCTCACCTCCGGCGCGGCTGCTTAAATTTGGTTTTTTGATCGTTGCGTTTGCATTGATGCAGATGGCTGTTGGAAAGTTTGTTTTTAGCGGGGTGGCTGCTATTTTCGCATATAATCTGCCGGGCATGGCTGCGAAAAGAAAATACAAAAGAATGTTTGCTCTTTTTGGCGAGCAGCTAATTGATTCATTCGGTTTTTTGCGGAATTCTCTGCAGGCAGGTTCAAGTTTAAGTCAGGCGCTGCAGATTATGGTTGACCAGAGCAGCCCTCCTTTATCGGAAGAATTTGAGGAAGTGCTGAAAAAAAATCAATTTGGAGTGCCGCTTGATAAAGCTCTTAACGAGCTTGACGCTAAAATGGGAAATAAAGATTTGCATTTGGGAATTCTTGCCATGAATGTCACGAGAGAATACGGCGGCAATTTGTCTGAAATACTAAAAAGGGTTGTTGACGTTATGAGGGACCGGATGAGAATAGCGAAAAAAATAGATTCCATAACGGCTCAGGGTAAGCTTTCGGGATGGATAATTACAGCTATACCGTTTTTTTTGATAGTTGTGCTTACACTTCTTCAGCCGGAATTGTTCGGGATGATGTTTACGACAGTTCTCGGAAATGTTATGCTTGGCGTCGCTGTGCTGTTTGTTACGGTCGGAAATATAGTGATACAGAAAGTTGTTGCAATCAATATATAATTTCTACTTTGTCAAATTATTTGTTCTTTTTCTTTTTTTCTGTGGTTACAGTGTGTATAGCACTATCCCCGAATTGCTGAAAAATAAGAAAAAAATTGATGAGATTTCCGCTCAAAATTCTCCCGCGCCGAAACAGCTTAATACGGCCGGCAACATTTGGTATCTCGGCTCAAATTCCTATGACCACCATAATGTCGAAATTTTGAAAACTCTGAAAAAACAAACGACGCTTATTTTTTTTGACGCTCATTCGGATGATAGGGTCAGTTCTGAAAAGCTTGATTGCGGTAATTGGATAAATTGGGCATTGAAAAATCCGAATATTTTAAGGGTTGTTTGGATTGGAGGAAGCCAGGGTTTACTAAAGGAAGCGCAGCCCTGGGGAAATTATGAGCATATTCAAGCAGGAAAAATGGTTATTTTTCCCGCACGAAATTTTGTAACATATTTTAAAGGAGCTCTCTCCCCGACGCATAAGTTTGTTAAAAGAGTTTCGTATGATTCCATCGGCGGTTTTTTCGGATTTCCAGGATATTCCATTGACTGGTATAATTTTTCAGAAGCGCTTAAGACGCAAAAACTTGAGGAGAGTATTGCAAGCAGGGATATTTATATCTCAATAGATTTAGATGTGCTTAAAGAGGAATTCGGTAAAACACCGTGGGGAAATGGCCTGTTCACCGATGCTGAGTTAAAAGATATTTTGGATGAGTTGTATAAAAATTATAATGTTACAGGGGTTAATATCTGCGGGCCTGAAAAGTGCTTGAGCTGGTTGGTTCCGCATATTATAAAGATGAGCCGCCGGCTTTGAATGCAATCGTAACGCAAAAGGGGTAATTATGTTCAAAACTAAAATTAAAAGTTTAAATAAAATCGTGGTCGCTGTTTTTATTTGGATATTTTTATGGATGTTATCTTCGGGTGCGCTTATGTGTCTTGAAGTTTGGAATAATTTCGCCATTGCAGCGGGGTTTATCGGCGGAATTTCTATGGCGATTTTCTTTTATCTTTCGGTTTATGGAGCAGAAGAGAAATTTTCGGGGGAAGCGGTTAATATTTTCAAAATTGTGTCAGCGATTCTTTTTGTGGGGATGATAATTCTAACGTTCAGATATCTGCTTTCTCAAACTTCAGGCAGAATCGCGTTAGCGGCGATGATTTTATTCTTAAACTTATTAGCGTTGGGTATTTTGGAGATTCTAATGATTTATCAAGCAAAATGAAAAAAACAGGTATGAATAATATTAGACGAGTTTTGATTAAATTTTTTTATCTGGGTTTTTTCGGTTTTATTTTTACTTTGAATATCAGGGAAATTATGGACCCTGATTTTTTCTGGCACTTAAGAACAGGGCAATATATTTTAACTAATATAGCTATACCGCATACAAATATATTTTCATTTACATACCCGGGGATTGAATGGCTGAATCATGAATGGCTGAGTCAGGTTTTGTTGTATGCGATTTATAATGTGGGGGGGTTTATCAGCCTTATTTACATGAAAGCAGCCCTGCTCACTTTGACATTTATTATTTTTTTTACAACATTGCTGAAAATTTCCAAAAGCCGGATTGTTTCGTTTTTTTTCACCGCTTTGGCCGTAAGAATTTCAATGCCTTATTTTACGATGCGGCCGCAGATATTTTCGTATTTTTTGCTTGCGGCGCTTATGTATATTTTATACGCGTATATAACCGATGTGTCACGGAAGAAAATGCTCAAAATTATCCCGTTACTCATGCTTTTGTGGGTGAATCTTCACGGGGTATATATTATCGGAATGGCTACTCTTGCTGTGTTCGCGTTCTGTGAAATTTTTGAAACGTTCAAAATAACGCAAAGAGCAAATAACGTGTTGGCGGCTTTAAAGCAGAGCCCGTTATTTAAAATATTTGCGATTTCGTGCGTTCTTTTGCTGATTAACCCTTACACATGGAAAAGTCTGATATATCCGGTTACATATTTGTTTGGCCAGGGCCGGCTGCACACGCATTACATTACGGAATGGCAGTCGGTTAATTTTCATGAAGGGTATGCGCTTTTTGTGGTTTTTTATTGCCTAATTGTCTATTTGAGTTTTGCTTTTAGTAAATCGAAAACGGCGAGAGAATTAATTGTTATTTTAATATTTTCTTATCTGGGAATTTCCGCAAACAGAAATTTGCCACTTATGGTGCTGGTTGTTACGCCTGCGGCGGTGTTTGCCGGTAAATATTTTTTCAATTTATACGCGCAGAGATTCCAGCTATGGAATATAAAACACAAATTCCGCTTTTTGTGTTTGCATATAATATTGATATTTATCCCTCTGGTATTTGGTTACTCGTTTTTTTACATGAATGAAAGAATGCTCGGAAATAATCCGATTGATACTTTGCGGTTTCCACAAGACTCTGTTGAATATCTGAAGAACAACGATTATTCTGAAAAACGCATATTGAATCTGTATAAATGGGGCGGCTATTTTATATGGCATCTTTATCCTCAATACAAAAATTTTATTGACGGCAGGGGGATTATGTTTCCCGCGGATTTTCTTGTTGAATATTTTAATTTCGCCAAATTGAAAATTGACTGGAAAGTTTTTTTGGAGAAACACAAAATTGATATGATTTTATGGGATAAGAATTCACCTGTTTCAACAATATTGACCGAAAGCAATAACTGGAAAATAATATTTGAAGGCCGCTCGTCATGCATATACGCCAAATCATCGGTTAAAACACCGGACACCGTCCGTATTCGCGAATAATGAAAAACAAAGGCGGTTAGTTTCGTGCGCGGAGATATTAAATTTTTTCTGCTCAGTGGTTTTTTTCTTATTTTAGCGATTTCCCTGCCATATATTTATGGGATTTCCCGTCAATCTTCCGGGAAAGTTTACACAGGGCTTCCTGAATGTAATTATCAGGACATCAATCTTTATTTGACAGCAATTAAGCAGGGCGAGAAAAAGCTTGTGTGGGAAAATCCTTATTCGGTTGAAACGCAAAAAGCCATGCCGATATATCTTTTTTATCTTTTGCTCGGCAGAACTATGGCGTTTTTGAATTTAAAGCCTATTGTTGTGTATCATATCACGCGAATTGTTTTGGCCGTGGCAGGAATGCTGGTTTTGTATAAATTTATAGCTTTTTTTACGGATGACAAACTGCGCAGGAGAATTGCTTTTTTGCTGACACTTTTCTCGTCGGGCTTTGGTTTTTTTTTCAGTATGCTCGGCGTAAGAAAAAGGCTGCTGATAGATTTGTGGATGCCTGAATTAAATTTTTTCTTCAGCGCTTATAATTCTCCTCACTTTGTGCTTTCAGAAATACTGATAATCGCGAGTTTTTTAACATTTTTAATCGCCTGCGAAAAGGAAAGCGTTTTGTGGGCGGCGCTAACCGGCTTAGCCGTTTTTTCAGAAGGCATATTTCACCCTTACGGCATTTTTATCATTTATTCCGTAATGTTTGTTTATTCGCTGTTTGCGGGAAAATATTCGCGCAGGTTTTTTCTAATTGTTTTAGTGATGTCGTTGCCGAGTGTAGGTTATTATTTTCATATCATTGCAAGCGATCCCGTGTGGCTTGAGTGGGCGAGAGCAAATTGGCTGCGTTCCCCGTCATGGTTAAGCTATTTATCCGGATTTGGGATAATTCTGCCCTTTGCTATATATTCTTTGCGCGAGTATTTCAAATTTGAGGATAAGCGGAAATTATTCATTGCAATATGGTTTTTAGTTATTCTTTTAATTATTCTGCTTCCAATTAAATCCAACCGCAAATTTGTGCTCACGCTGAATATTCCTATATGTATATTGGCTTCAGGGTCTATATTGAGTATATTGAAAAGAAAAACAGTGGCTATAGTGGCGTTAGTGATATTCGCCGCCGGCACCAATGTTTTTATAGTTACTTCGGATATGGCTAAAATAAAAAACGCTGAGTTTCCTTATTATATTTCTGATTGTCTGATGAAATCTTTTGAATGGCTTCACGCTCAACGCGGCGGCGGAATTGTTTTATCGAATATAGAAACGGGAAATTTTGTTCCTGTTTTTACGCGCAATAAGGTTTTTATAGGTCATTGGGATCAGACAATAAATCCGATGGAAAAGAGAAAAATAGCGCGTGATTTTTTTGATGCAAAGACATCGTGGGAAAAAAGAGAAAAAATATTGTCAGAATTTCGAATAAAGTATATTATTGGCGATAAGTTTGTTTTTAATAATTCGCCGGGTTGGTTGGAAAAAGTTTTTGAGTGCGGGCAGACAGTGATTTATGGAAATAATCAAATTCCGGCAGGGTAAGGCTATCAATGCAAATATTTGAATGTTAAGTGGATATAATAATTGTTGATGAATCAGCTTTTACTTCACAAATTTTTGAAAAGTGCACGGGCTGTTTTTTTGATTGCGGTCTGCTTTTATCTATCAGCGTTGGCATTTTTCTATTTTTTCAGGAGAAATTTGTGTATTTTCCTTCCCGAGAAATAAAGAAGACTCCGGTTGAGTTCGGGCTGAAGTACGAGTCGGTTTCTTTCGAGACTGCCGACGGGGTTACGATTTCCGGTTGGTTTATTCCCGCTGAGGGGGCAAAAAGAACGCTGTTGTTTTTTCAGGGCAATGGGGGAAATATGTCTAACAGAATGGAATCAATAATTATTTTTCACAGGATGCGCCTGAATGTTTTGATATTTGATTATAGGGGTTATGGGGACAGTGGGGGACTTCCCGGCGAAAAAGGGACACATTCAGACGCAGACGCGGCATGGCGTTACCTGGTCGACATTAGGAAAATTCGCCCTGCGGAAATAATAGTTTTCGGGCGTTCTCTCGGCGGCGCTGTGGCAGTTAGGCTCGCTTCGGAACATAATCCCGGGGCGCTTATAGTGGAATCGTCTTTTACTTCGTTAAAAGAACTCGGTTCCCAACTCTACCCATATATTCCGGTAAAACTTCTATGCAGGTTTGAATATGACACGATAAATATTATGGCTAAAGTGAAATGTCCTGTTTTGGTTGTTCACAGCAGTGACGATGAGATGATTGATGTGAGCCACGGCAAAAGTTTGTTTGACGCCGCCGGAGAACCAAAAAAGTTTCTTGAAATCGGGGGTACGCATAATGAGGGATTTATTGTTTCAAAGGAGCATTATATTTCAGGAATAGAAAATTTTATACAGTTTTTAGCAGAGTAAAAAAATGGGTGGGTGCTTGCAATAATTCAGAAGATTTTATCTAATAATACCTGAAGATTATAGAGGAGTGATTTGTGAAAAAAAATATTAAAGTGAGTTTGCTGTTTAAAATTGTTATTCCGTTTATAGTATCTGTTGCTGGAGTGGCGTATTATGCGCTGTTCATCGTATATATGCCGCAGCACGACAGAATGCTTAAGGATAAACTGTTGTTAAAGGGAAAAGTTACATTGAACAATACACAGCCTTATATTGGTAAGGCAATTGATGCAAAAGACGATCTCTCTCTAATGGCGTGTATGCAGAATATAATGAAAGATAATGACTTTATGTATGCGCGAGTTCTAAATTCCAGCGGAACAGTTGTAGCGCACAATAATATAAATGAATGGGGGACGAATTACAGCGGTACGCTAACGAAAAAAATTGTTTCATCAGGGGAAATGCTGATATCGGAGCGGAAAAATCCGGACGGATTTGATTGTGCGTTGCCTTTTGCCGAAAATTTATTTTTGACAGTCGGGCTTTCAGATTTAAAAATGAAAGCGTTGTGCTCGCAAAAACGTGAGGAGGTTAAGCAACTCTTGTTATTCATAACAATCTCCGCTTCAGCTGTAGGTTTTTTGTACTACTGGGTATTTGCAGTTCTTCCGCTTAAAAGATTGAAGGTTTTTATTGATTCAGTAACGATGGGGAAATTGGAAGAAAGACTGTTTCCTCTTGGCTCTGCGGAAGTTGCATCTATAGCAAGGTCAATTAATTTACTACTTGACCGCGCCACGAAAGAATTAGCGCAAAACAAAAACAGTGCCGAAGCGGCCGAGAATAATCTCATCGTAAGTCTTCATAATGTTTGTTCCTTAGCGGCGATACCGTTTCTTTGCGTGGATATAAACGGTAAAGTAGTCAGCAAATCCGAAATGGGAATTCCTTTCGCGGTTAAGCAGGGAGATATGATAATTGAAGCCACGGATGACAAAGAATTTTTAAAAACATTTCGCGATTCTCAGAACAAAGTTAATGAAATATTTGAATTAACAACAAAGAATTACAAAAGCCGGTTTCTCACAATCAAAAATGTCAGTAATAAAGCGATAGAAACTTTGATTGTTTTCCGTGGATAAAAACCGTTAGAAAAGAATTTTCTACAAAAACGATGCGTTCGGAATGGACAAGCGTTAGGGATGCGCTAAGGGCTTACTATTGATTTACCAAATTTTACCGCTCATAAAAGAAAGCACTAATGGTCCGAAAATTATTATGAAAATAGTGGGAAATATAAAAAGAATTAAAGGACCCATCATTTTTAGCGGGGCTTCCGCACCCAATTTTTCCGCAAATAATGCCCGCTCGACGCGGTATTGATCCGAAAGCGCGCGTAGAGTTCCGCCTATAGAAGAACCTGTTCGCATGGCCTGTATTAAAGCGTTAAGTACGCTTGTTAAGTGTTTGTGACGGGCTCTCTTTATGGTGTTTTGCAAAGCGGATATTCTGTTTGCGCCTAATTTTATTTCTTGCTGGGCGATAGCCAATTCATCAATTAACGGCCCTTTCTCTTTTTCTATAAGAATATTTAATGCCGCGCCGAAATCCAAACCCGCTTCAATCAATAGCGTAAGAATATCCAATGTGTCCGGTAAATCCCGAAAAATAGCCATTTGTCTGGTTTTGATTTTAGCATTAACTAAAAGTCCGGGTATAAAATATCCGAGCACAGCCATGAGCAGCAATGTGAACAAATCAGTGGCTCCCAGAGCAAGGTAAGCGATTATCAGCGTATTGCCGATACTGGCCAAAATAGATATGCCCATAAATGTGGGAGGGGTGATTTTTGAAATACCGGCCATTTTAAGCTTATCGTCAATGTTTGCCAAAGTTTTAGAAATAAATTCAATATCATATGTTTCTATCTGCTTACCTAAGGAAATAGCTAATCGGAGAAACAAAGCTTTCACTCCGCGCCCGACCTCTAAACGTTCACCTTTTATTCTATCGGATATTATTTTTTGTTTTCTGAGATGAAAAACAGCTTCAAGCAGAAGAGTCACGGTTAAAAATGAGCAAAGGATAATCAGCAAAACCATTACATTCATAAGTCAATTCTATAAAATTATCGGAGTCCGTGTCAATTTTTTTGCTGTTGAATTCATGCAATTATTGAGTATAAATTGTTTCCCGACGACAAAAAGGTGATTTCTTCCCCCGGCCATACGATGGTTGAACCCGGATTATCATGAATAAGCAGTATTCTAAATTTGATTTTGCCGCTAACTGGTAGCAGGGAAGATAAAACTGTCTACCACCTGTTAGTGAAACTTTTCCTGTTATTTGGTATAATCTGACATGAGTGCGCCGAGCAAAGCTCGTAATATCCAGTTGGTGAAAATCCAATCTGAGGAAAGGTTAGCCGCCACCTCAGAACTGAACTCTGCACCCGGTTTGGTAACAAACCGTCGTGAAGCCAGAGGAATGGGATACTGGGCCGCAACGCAAGTGAAGGGATTGAGCCTCGAAATAGATATAGTGTCGGTGGTCGATACTTTTCATGTAGTAGAAGACGAAATTCTCGTAACCGAAAGGAGAAAACTATGGTAAACCTAAACGGGCACGAAACCGGAAACGGTGGAAACAGCCAAGGAGAGCCTACGGTTTTCTCAAATTTGAGGCAAGGTTATGCGAACCCGACGGGGTCTGAGCCCGTGGCACGGTATCAAAAGGATAGTGCGGGAACTCGGGAGACCCAAAGTGTTCTCCGTAAAGGGGTATGTGATGACAAGTCTATAGACGATAAGTTATTACAGAAGACGCTTTGGGAGTCGGACCGGCTCATAGTAGTGATGAAGCAGGGTAATGCCTGTGGAGCGAAGGGGCTGGCAGGAGAGCTGTTGGAACAAGGGCACTTTCTCCAGACACAGAGCTGGAATAAGAAAGACAACAAAATTGTACCCAAAACCTTAAACAGGGAGGCTCTTCTGAAGAGCCGTGTGAGGGAAAACTTCAAGCACGGTTCTGTGAGGGGGCTCATAGCGTCTCTGATGAAATTTAATGTTCAAAGGAAGTGGCTATGAGCCCTACTCGACATAATGAAAAAAATATAGGATGCCATTCTTTTATGGAAGAGACCACATTATTAGACAAGATGACTAGGGAGTTAGAGCAGGAAATGGTATTTCCCCCTTTTCAAGACAAGCCAAAAGCAATCTGTCAAACAATTCAGGATAGCGTTTTCTCCTGTTGAAACGATAGCAAAACTCATCGAGGTAATGCTGGATATGTGTTTCATCAAGCCCATGAAATGTACCCATGACAAAAGATCTGAGATTGCTGATATATGTGTGGACATGTGGAAGCATAATGTGTGCTTTGCGTTTCTTTATAGTAAGTGGTTCGTGCGCAAACCCATATTTCTCCAACGTTAGGTAAACTCGTAGTCCGTCGCTTCGCACACGGCTGCCATGTTCAACTGTATCGTTGGCGAATTTGAGAACCGTTTCTTTGTTAATCTTTTTTACTGCTCGCATTTTAGCAAACCCCATGTACTCTTTCTCTTTTTTCCCAGAAACAAAAGATACTGCAACAAGCACCGGAGTTTGTTCTGTCCCTCTCCCTCGCTTTTTCCCCTCGGTAGAGGCTCCAATAAACATCTCATCAAGTTCCACGGAACCGGAAAGCTTATATTGCGCATCCCGCTTGGCCATGGCGTGACGTATTCGTTGGAGCATAGCCCATGCAGTTTTATAGTCCACTCTAATCTGCTTGGAGAGATGGAGTGCAGAAAGCCCCCGCTTATCCGAGGCAATGAGAAAAATGGCAAGAAACCAGCGTTGCAATGACGTACGTGTTTTGTGAAAGATTGTTCCGGCTGTCGGATAGTTGAAATGCCGACAGGATCGACACTGATATGCTCTTCGCAAATGGATACGTCCATAGATAGCTTCTTTCCCACACTTACTACAAACCATTCCCTTTGGCCAACGCACTCTAATAAGATGGTATTCACAAGCTTCTTGAGTTGGAAAAGCAGAAAAAAATTCCACTAAGTTCAACGGTTGATATTGATATCTCATTGAACAAATATAGCATATTTTGTCTCTATGCCAGAATTAGTGGGTAAAAATAGAAAGATATACTCCTTCCCCTTGATAGGGGAAGGACAAAGGTTGGGGTAGATAGATATCAGTACAGGAAATATGATTGTAATCACGTAGTATAA